>CAYGRH010000026.1:0-18076 GCA_964352165.1 uncultured Hyphomicrobiaceae bacterium
ATGTTTTGTGGCAGCCGCTGCCGCTTCTCGCTGCGATTTATTTTTGGGCTTCACGCGATGATGACGCGCTCGGCGCGGGGGCTGTTTTCATGGCGGGCCTCACCGTTGATGTGCTGGGCGGTGGAGGGCTGATCGGGCTATGGGCTCTGCTCGCGCTTTTGTCGTATCTTTTCGCACTCGTGCTGCGGTCATTGGCGGCCCATTCGCTTGTCAGGGATTGGCTCGCTTTCGGGGCTGCGATGATCGGGGTTAGCGCGGCGCACTTTGCGATTGCGACTGCGTTCGCGCATGGTCAGGTCGCGCTATGGGATTTTGTGATTGCGGCGATGGTCGGATTTGCGATCTATCCGGTGGTGGCGCTTGTGCTCGCAGGGCTCGCGGCTATAGGCCGAGCGCGGCCGGTTCGGCGGGTAATCTGACGGGGCTTATTCGGCCGATTGATTGTTTGAAGACCCATCGCGGTGATGTGTTGGCTTTGGGTGGGCCATTGGGATGATCCGGCGGGCGCGGCGGTTGATAGGCTGGTGCTTGGTCTGGACATGCCGGTGTGTTGGTGATATCCACCGCGGCTCCGAGGACTGCCTGATGGCGGTCTTGAAGCGTGGACCGGTAGCTCAGTTGGTAGAGCATCCGACTCTTAATCGGATTGTCGGGAGTTCGAGCCTCCCCCGGTCTACCAAACCTTCACTTCTCACTCGCGGGCTAAGCATATCAGCCCATTGCACCGGTGGTCCCCGGAGTTAGCGTTTATTGAATTGTGTTGGTTGCCACGCTTGCCAAGGCTCACCAGATGCCGATTAGATTCATCCTTCATGCCGACGATATCGGGCTGAGCACGGGGATCAACGCCTCGATTCTTGAGGCTATCGACAACGGTTATGTTCGATCCGTCAGCCTGATCTGTAATGGCCGCGCGTTTGATGAGGCGGTCGACGCGTTGATTGCCCGGCCAAACGTTCGCATCAGCCTGCACATCAATCTGCTGGAAGGCGCGCCGGTTTGCCCGCCGCACTCGATTGCAGAACTTGTCGGCCCGGATGGTCAGCTCGCCGCTACGTTCCAGAGCATTCTATGGCGCTGGGCGCGCTATGACAGGACGTCTCGCCAGCGCCTTCGCGATCAGATCCGCATGGAAGTCGAAGCGCAGATGCGGCGTGGCATTGAGAAACTGGGGGAACGGCTCGATGTGGTGCGCGTCGACGGGCACACCCACGTTCACGCACTCCCCGTCGTGCGCGATGCGATCCTTGAAGCTGATGCCGGTCGCCCGGTAGCCTACATGCGACTTCCGCGCGAGCCGATGCACGCGAGCCTCAATGGGCCCGACATGCGGACCATTGCAGGCGCGAACCTCATCAAGAGGTCCATTCTCGATACGCTGTCGCGGCCGCTGGGACGGGTTTTGCGCGAAAGGGGCATCGCTAGCAATCCGGCTTTGCTTGGTATTCTCCACTCGGGAGGCATGACGCCGGAAGCGATCCTGGCCGGTGCTTCAGTGGTGCGCCGCAGGCTTACGCGATCCGATCAGGCTTTGCTTGCTGACCCGGTCGAAGTCCTGATCCACCCAGGGATGGCTGCAAGAAGCGAGGCACACTTCTGGGAGGGCCGTGCACCGTTGTGGACGTTTTATTCGTCTCCCGGCCGGGCTGTTGAGCAGGCGACGGCGCGCAGTGAGCGCGTCGGGCAGTTGGTCGGTTTGTGCGATTGATGACGGGTCTCGGTGGCTAATTCCGGCCCGCGCCATTTTAATTTCTTTGCCTGAGTCTCCACCGGAACAGCGTTTCGGCGGCATCCGCCTTAATCGTTGGGTCAGTCAGATCCAACAGGGGCGTTAAGGCCATGTCGACTTCGCAATCAACTTACAAGATCTCCGGCGGGCGCGTCGGTGTCCTTCTCATTCACGGCCTGTGCGGCACGCCCGCTGAGATGCGCTTCGTGGCCAATGGTCTGGCGCGGGCCGGATACACGGTTCATTGCCCCAAGCTTGCAGGACACGGCGGAACGACCGAAGAGATGAAGGCGTCGACCTGGCAGGATTGGTACAAAAGCGCTGAAGATGCTCTGATCGAGATGCGCAAGGATTGCGATGTGGTCATTGCCGGTGGTCTTTCCACCGGAGCGCTTCTCGGCCTGATGCTGGCTGCTAAACATCCCGACAAGGTGCAGGCGACGACACTGTTTGCGCCGACGTTGTGGCTCAACGGCTGGCTTATACCCTGGACGATGCGGCTTTACCGGATCATCTGCAGCAAGCGACTTGCCAATCTGTTCAGGTTCCCGGACATGCATCCCCACGGCATCAAGTGCGACCGCGTGCGGGAATTTGTGGTCAGTGCCATGGCTAGCGGATGCGGTGCCAACGGTAAGGGCGCAACGCAAGGATTGCGCAACACGCCGGGCGGTGCGGTTTTAGAACACCGCTGGCTGGTCAAGGCCTTGAAGCCGATGCTTGCAGGCATCAAGCAGCCGACGTTAATCATTCACCCTCGCGATGACGATTATGCCGGCCTGAGCAACGCCTACTACCTGCAACGCAGGCTGCAAGGCATGGTCGATATGACCGTTCTTGATGACAGCTATCATATTGTTACTGTCGATAAGCAGCGCCACGTTGTTGTTGAGCAGGCGACGTCATTCATCGGGCGCGTCGTCGAAAAACTGGCGTTGAATGCCCAAAAGGCGGCTACACCTTTGCGCCGCGAAGGGGCGGCTGCGTGATTGGCGTGCAGGTAATTCGCATCTCTCAAAGGGCTTGAGGGCAACAGGATCAAGCATTTTTGCAATTGAAATCAGACCGGTCCGCGTTGCGGGCCGGTTTTTTCATTGCGGACAATAAACTTAACGATGGCGGGGCTTGTTAGCGATGTCGAGATTCATTTCGGCGGCTTTTTTAGTCGAAACGAGAAAAATGAAATAATTTGGCGTATGTTTCTACAGGAACAGCGCTGCAAGCCTCATCGGCCCATTGTCTCCTCATGTGATGAGCGCGTTACGGCGTCTGGCGGAGTTTTCATTCGCTCTGCCCGTGGAACGCAACACGACCGGATGATGGAGAGTATTATGATCAAGGGATTTATCGCAACGGCCGCAGCTGTTGTTGTTGCAGCAGGCCTGAGCGCGGGCATTGCAGAAGCGGGACAGAAACAGCTTAAATTCGGATATCCGCTGGGCAACTTCACGGCGCATTCGAACTCTTCGCACGCCGGCAAAGGGCATAACAGCCACTACAAGGCGAAGCAGCGGGCAGCAGCCAAGAAGAAGGCGCAGGCCAGGAAACGGGCCGCTCATAAGGCCAAGATTGCGAAGCAACGCCAGATTGCCGCTCAGCGGAAGATCGCAGAACGCAAGAAGCAGGAGCGTGCAGCCAAGCTGGCAAAACTGCGCCAGCAACGTGCAGCCGAGCAGGCTGTTGCGGACAAGAGCAAAGCCGCTCCTATAGAGGACGTGGCCTCGACAACCAACGAGACCGTCAAGCGCGCGCCGGTGAAAGCCTCTGCGCTGGCAGGGGTTAACGGACTGCTGCCGGGCTCGAAAGTCATTGATGGCAACGCCAACAATTCCGTCGTGACAGCCAAGGCCGGTCAACGAGACGTCGACGCTACTGCGCCCGCACCGGCTAAAGCGCCTGACGAAAAGTTAAACTGCAAGAAGTACATTGCGAGCGCCGGACTTACTGTTTCGGTCCCGTGTGCTGACTGAGTTGGCCGGGCATCGGTTTCGGACGTCGCAGTCAACCGCGACAGTAAACCCGGACCGGTGTTCGAGCAGGATTTGAGGGATGTTTGTCGGGCCGCGTTGATCGCAACTGGTCGGCGCGGCTTCGTCATGATGATTTAAGGGTTTTCGGGCCGCCTGGTTGAGGGCTGGACCGGCTGAAGCTGGACACGGCCTTTCCGGACCGGATTGGCGCGGAACATGCAGGATACGGGAACTATGCAGGCGACAAACAAGATGACAGCCGATGAGATCGCGCTCGCTGCGGTGAAGGGCAAGAAGCAACGGCGGATGGCGCCGAAGCTTGCCTACCGCAACCTGTTTCATGATCGCCTCAGCTTGTTCGTGACGCTGATCGGTATCGTCTTCTCGGTCGTGCTGCTGGCTTTCCAAACCGGAATTTATCTCGGGATCGAGCGAACAATCGCTGCGGTACTCGACAAGACAGAAGGTGAATTGTGGATCGTTCCCGTCGGCACAAAGAGCGTGGATGATCCCACCTTGATGCCCGGCCGGGAAAGGTATGCGGTGTTATCGACGCCGGGTGTTCGTGATGCTGAAACGCTGATGATGGGCTTTTCGCGCTGGCGCAAACAGAATGGCGGCGCGACAACGGTTCTGCTGGTCGGGTCTGACTGGTCGAATGGCGGGTTTAAGCCGTGGAACGTGATCGAAGGCGATGTCGATCAGCTTTATGCGCCAGGCGCGGTTGCCGTCGACAAGACGTACTTCAAGGATCTTGACGTCAGCGGGCTAGGCGATCCGGCGGAAATCAATGGTCAGACCGTTTCGGTTCAGGCCGTCACGAAGGGTATCCGTTCGTTTACGACCATGCCTTACGTGTTCACGACGCTTAAACGGGCGCAATCGATGCTGCGATCGGGCGAGAACCAAAGCTCATATGTCCTGGTGAAGCTCGAACCGGACGCTGATGTCGATGCAGTGCAAAAGCAACTGCAGGAGCGCCTGCCGGATGTCGAGGTGCTCAAGCGCGGAACATTCCGCTCGCGAAGTATCAACTACTGGCTGTTTCATACAGCCGCCGGATCGGGGCTCATCGCGGGAACGCTGCTCGCCCTCATCGTCGGCATCGTGATCGTGGCTCAGACGCTTTATTCGAGCACCAAAGACCACATCAACGAATTTGCGACCTTGCGGGCGCTAGGTGCATCTTCAAGCTACATCATTCAGGTGATCCTGCTGCAAGCGTTGTTAAGCGGGGTGGTGGGCTACATCGTCGGACTGGCTTTGACGTTGGGAATAATTCAACTCGCCCAAGGCACGACACTCAACGTCGTGATGACGCCGGGACTTGCCGCGCTGTTGTTTGTGGTCACGTTGTTGATGTGTGTGTTTGCGGCCATCTCCGCGATCTTCAAGGTGATCCGCATCGATCCGGCGGGAGTGTTCAGCCGGTAGGGGATTTTCGGAATGGATTGGCGCGGGGCTTGGCAAATCGCTTTTACCCGCGCCTTTCGAACCAAGAACTGAGTGAGGTTCGTGCCGTTTGTTTTTATTTGTTTGCCGCGTTGCTGCCCCTCTTGTTGCCTGGGGAACTGCGGTGACAGCGGATCTGGATGAGACTGTTTGAAGTGCCTTGGTTGAGATGCCGGAATTGGATTTCCGGCCGGACATCTTGGGCCATGCTTTATTGTTAGGAAGGACGACCATGAGCAGGAATAGACGCGGAGGTTCGACACCCGGCGCGCTGCTTGTCGCAAACGGCATTACCAAAAAGTTCGGCAGCGGCGACCACGAGGTCACGGTTCTCAAGGGGATCGATCTCGAACTCTATCCCGGCGAGCTGACACTGCTGATGGGACCTTCGGGAAGCGGCAAGACCACGCTGATTTCGATTCTCGGATGTATCCTGGGGCAGACCGATGGGAGCTTTTCGGTTGCCGGGATACAAACGAAAGGCATGAAGCCCGATCAACTCGCTGATCTGCGGCGCAATCATGTTGGCTTCGTTTTCCAGGGCTACAACTTGTTTCCGACATTGACTGCGCTCGAAAACGTCATGCTCGCCATCGATGTTCGTGGCGGCAACGATCCTCAGGGGCTGGAAAAAGCAGCCCGCGCGTTGATTGCTGTGGGGCTTGCCCATCGGATCAATACCTATCCCAGCAAGCTGTCGGGCGGTGAAAAGCAGCGCGTGGCGCTGGCCCGTTCGCTGGCCGGCCGCCCGTCCGTTATTCTCGCCGATGAGCCGACTGCGGCACTCGATAGCGAAAACGGCCAAGCGGTGATGGAGCTGTTGTCCGAGGTTGCCAAAGACCCGACGCGCGCGGTGCTCGCCGTGACGCACGACCATCGCACCTTGAAATACGCCGATCGAATTGTTCGCATCGAGGATGGCCGAATCCATTCGGATGAGCGCAAGTCCGACGGCACGCTTAAGTCGGCCCTGTCGCAGGTGCCGAGCAAGCCTGTTCGGGTTGCCCCTGCCGGGCCTCCTCCCGCGCAGCCGCAGAGCGTGCCATCCCAACCCGAAACCGTAATCGCTACGCAATCCGACGAGGGCCACTGATCATGCCTAAATTACTCTACGCCGTTGCCGCTGCCGCCCTTGTCGGCGCTGGTGGATTTCTATTCAGTTCCGGTTCGTACACGTTTGATGGCGCAGCTCCCGCGGCGGCTCAGAAGGCGAGCAAATCATGGGTGGTTGCAGCCCCCGGCCGGGTCGAGCCCAAGGGTGGCGAGACCTATATCGGTACCGCCATCATCGGGCGCGTGGCTGAGGTCTACGTTTCGGTCAACGATGAAGTCGAAGCTGACGAACTTCTGATGAAGCTCGACGATGCCGAGGCCCGCGCGCGTTTGGCGGCAGCGGAAACCGAAGCCGATGTGCGCGAAAAAATTCGCGACGACCAAAAGCTGTCGTCTGACCGCAAGGATGTGCGCGAGGCCGAAGACGAGGTCTACCGCGCAGAGCGCTCTGTAACTGGTGCCCGAATTGAACTCGATTACGCCCTGTCGGGTAAGCGCAAAAATACTGTTACGGATCGCACGTTGAGCAACGCGCGCCGCCGCTTGCAGGATGCCGATGACCGGTTGCAGCGTGCCCGCCTTGCGGTTGCCCAGGCACAAGCCAAGGCTGACCTTCCCGCTCCCAGCCGCGCGGAAGCAGCTGTCAGTGAAGCGCGCGCGCAGGTGGCGATCACCGAAGCACTGTTGGACAAGACGCGCATTCGTGCGCCGGGACCTGGCCGTGTTCTGCGCCTTGAAGCCAAGAGCGGTGAAATGGTGGCACCGTCGCCTGGTCAACCATTGATCGTTACCGGCGACATGTCGGTGATGCAGGTGAAGGCCGAAGTCGACGAAGCCGACGTGTCAAAAATCCGTCTCGGTCAGGCTGCCTACGTCAAGAACGCCAGCTATCCGGGTCGTGAGTTCGAAGGCCGGGTCGTCGATATGGCTCCGTCGCTTGCGTCGCCGCGTATTTCGCAGCGCGGGCCCCGCCGGCCCACCGATGTCGAAGTGCTTGAAGTCACGATCGAAGTGCAAGGAGAGGTGCCGCTTTTGCCCGGCATGCGTGCCGATGCCTTTTTTCGCGGCGACTAGGCTCACGCCTAGGCCGGTTCAACCGGTAGCCAAGCCGACAGGACCGCCTGCGGGCAAACCTCGCAAAGAGCCGGTACGCAAGACGGTTGGAAAGACGATGATCGCGTTGAACTGAAAACGTTGAGCGCTTTTCAAGAACGAAGCTCTCCGATGCCCTTTTCGAGGTGCCGTCGGAGGGCTTTTTTGTTCCTTAAACTGTACGAGGTGGAACGTTTAATTAAGCGTAATTACAGGCGCTTATTTTGTTTCCCGTGTACCGGCTGGAACAGCCCGCGGGGCTTTCCTGGGCCATGATGAGGTCAATGGCGATGGCACAGGCCCTCGCAGCAAACCGATCAGAAAACAGGAGCCTCACATGCAAGGACAGATCACAAAATTCCATCGCACCATGGGCGTCGGCGTCATCACCGCCGATGACGGTAGCAAGTTCCGTTTTACCGAATCCGAAGTCGTCAATCTCAACGGCCGCTTGGTTGGACATGAGGTTGATTTCGAAGTCGAGGCCCGTCGCCCGCGCGAGATCATTCTTATGACCGGTTCGCCCTGGTCGGTGTTCGGCCGCTCCAATGAGCAGCTTATGGCCGCCGAATAATCGTGCTTTCAGGGAGATTATGAGATGAGCGACTTTCTGGACCTGAGCGATGTTCCCGCTGTGTCTTCCGCACAGCTCGCAGATGTCTTGAATATTCTAGTGTCCCAGGGACGCGCCGGCGTCTTGTTTCGTGGACCCGATGCAGCCGATCGAGCCGAAGTTGAAGCCGCGTTCTGGGAAATCCACGACGGGTCGACTGCTGAAGGCGTCGCGACGCTTCTGCGCTTTTGGGCGCTCGTCGATGTCTTCAAAAACAAGCGTATGGTGACGGTTTTGCGCGACCGGGGATATGCCATTTTGAGTGTCGCGGCCAAAGCGGCAAGCACCATGCGGTTCAATGCCAACTGGGGGTTCAACCCGCAGCGGTTCATCTGGGCGCTCGATGCGTCGACGACGCAACGTTTTGATGCTGTTTCGATTGCGGCACGCAAGACCACTTACGCGCCGCTGTCTGCCCGCAGATTTCAGGCTGCAGCCTGAGCCGTTTGCCGCCTCAAACAGGTCGTTGAGCCTACTCCTGCAGGCTCTCGACGTAGTGGGTGAGGACAAGGACGCGCATTTCAGCCGAAAGAAGGGATTCGCTTTTTTCCTCGGCGCGGAAGCGCCGCCAAAATCCCGGCATCTCAAAGGGCTGGTGGCCGATGACGGAAGCCTCTCCGCCGATCACGGCGTAGACACTCCAGAAGGGAAAGCGACCGCCGTTGTTTTTTGAAAGCTGAGTGAGGTTGGCCGGTGGTTTGACCAGCACTTTGCCCATTTCCCCGCCACCCTTTCCGTCTGCCCCATGGCAAACGGTGCAGTGATATTCGAATTCGACCTTTCCCAGCCTGAGAACTTCTTTGGACTGAGCCATTGCGGGAGGTGCGAGTAGCGACCCGGCGACAACGGTGGCTAACGCGGCCAGCATTGCCGTCTTTGTGAAGCGGACTGCTGGCGAACCGGCGTTGGGTGATGACGTTCGCTTTGAAGTTGCGCGCATAGACGGCTCCTTTTGGGGCTGCTTGGATGACGCTCGTGAACAGCGGATCTACGCTGCCTGTCGCAACTCTTAGAGTGTCAGAATCCGGTCTTGTTTTGATTGCGACAAGTCAAAGACGCAGCGCGCGAACCGTTGCCCCAAGCGCTGAGCCATTTTCCAATAGTTTTTCCCTTAAAGCCCCGGTTTTTGATGCGCATTTTGACTGAAGTATGCCATATTGTCGCATGAGTCGGCGGCGTCCGGCTTGGTGCAGACAGGGGGCGGGGTCATGCAGCGGATTGCTCATTCATTCGGCGCGCGGTTCATGGGAATTGCGCTATTGGTAGCAATGGGCATCGCGGGTATGCCTGAGCGAATTTCAGCTTTCGCTCCAACCGGCGTTTGGCTTGATGATACCGGTCGTGGAGCCGTCGAGATCCGCGATTGCGACGGGGCTTTGTGCGGTCAGATCGTGTGGCTCAAAGAGGCCATGCCCGGCAAGGTCTGCGGGCTCGAGATTATCGGAAACGTCAAGTCCGTCGAGGTCGGGCGCTGGGACATGGGGTGGATCCTCGATCCGGAGTATGGCGACAAGTTCGACGTCGAAATCATCCCGCTCAGCGCGGATGAGCTTCAGGTCACCGGCTACATGGGCGTGAAGACGCTGAGCGAGACGATGATTTGGAAGCGGGCTCCCGCCGAGCTTGCCGGATGTGACGGTGCGGTTCAGCCTGAAGTCGTTGCAAGCAAGTAGACCTGCTGCGGCTCTGGTTTGTTGGGTCGAGCCAAGGATATTCCATATTTTCGGAAGTCGATGAGACTGCGGTCTGCTGCGGTAGTAAATGCGCTCGTGCGGGCTCAGCGATTTCGTTGCGCTGCAGCGGCTTGAGCCAGGAGCCGTATGTCTCCACCAAGCCAGCGATATCCAGATTTGACGCGAGGTAGCGGTTCGCCCAGCCTGCCGGGAAAACGCGCGGCATACAGGTTCAGCCATCCGTAGCCGGGTTTGATTGGCGTTTTCTGTGCCGCGCCGCTGAGGGCTTCAAAGGTGGCGGGTTCAATCAATCCTCTTGCGGTGATGGCGACGAGACGATGCAGCGCGCCGTTTGACGTCGCGTACCAATCCTCGCCATTGGCGGCCGCCAATTCGGCCAGCACAACGAGCGGCGTCACGGCGAAGACGTGATAGGACAGCGCACGTGAGCCCCGCTCCAGTTCCATCGGCAGCGTGCCGTCAGGCGCAATGTCGTTCATCGCATCGTGAAAAATTCCGAATGCTGTTTTCCAGTGGGTTTTCGAACCGGTCGCAAGCCCGACCGCGCCGGTTCCCAGGCCGAGCCAGTACCAATGGTTGTTCCGCTTGATGCCAGGGCTATCGAACAATGCGAGTGCGTCGTCGGCCATTGCCTTGAGCCATGGTTCGATTGTGGCGCGATGGCTGTCCGGGGCAAACGGTTTGAGCTTGAGGTAGGTCAGGGCTAGTCCGGCGAGTGCCCATTTGCGATGGTGTTCGCCCTGCTTTGAAATCTGTCCGGCGCTTGAGGTCATTGGGCCGATGAGTGCGCGACCTTCGGCCCAAATCTGCATCCAGGAGAGTGCGCAGGCGGCTTGCTCGTGGCCGTGCAATGCGCCGCCGGTTTGCAAAGCTTCATCGGCCATTTTTGTGGCCGCGCGCAGGAAACTTGTGATGGGCTTCGTGGTTTCAGCGTTTGCCGCGCGGATGGCGGTATCGATACGGGTGCCTTTGGCGTCGGTATAAAACCGCTTGAGGTCGAGGTTGATGACGACCGGGGGCGGGGCGGGACAGGCCGTCAAGCTGGATACCGGAAGGCAGGCTGAGCCTGTGGCCAACAGCAGGACGGTTCTCAGCCGGGTGCTGCGACTTCTGCGGCTCGGCTTGTCCTGGTTCTTATGCATTGGGCGGGACCTGGTTAGCTCTGGCCACATTCATCGCTGACCTGAGGTGAGGGGCCTGAGCATACGTCTTCATAATGATGAGTTTGCCCGGCGGTATCCGTCACTTGATAGGCCACGCCGTTGCCCGCCTGGATCACGTAATTGGGGCCGATCGGTACCTTGCCGTGGGCACCGGGAATGTCGAGCACATATGTCGGTTGCGCAAGTCCCGATAACCGCGCGCGCATGGCTGCGACAATCTCCTGGCCTTCTCTGATCGGCACGCGGAAATGGGCTGTGCCGGGTGCCAGGTCGCCGTGGTGCAGGTAGTAGGGTTTGATGCGGGTTTCGACGAGCGCGCGCATAAGATCGCAGAGCGTTGCCGCATCGTCGTTGATGCCGCGAAGCATGACTGTCTGGCTGACCATTGCGATGCCGTTGTCGATGAACTGTGCGCAGGCCTGGCGGGCCACCGGTGTCAGTTCATCTGCGTGATTGGTGTGAAGTGCCACGAAAACGGCTTTGCCTTCGGCCTTCAGCGCGGCTGTCAATTCGGGGGTCACGCTGTCGGGAGCGACGACGGGAACGCGGGTGTGCCAGCGCACGATCTTGACGTGATCGATGGCTGAAAGCGCCGCGCTCACGTCTGCGATCCGGCGGGGCGACAGGATGAACGGATCGCCACCGGTTACTATGACTTCCCAGATCTCGGAGTGGGACGCGATGTAGTCGAGGCTCGCGTCGAATTCGCCTGCCGAAAGCTGAGTTGATTTTCCCGGTCCGACCGATTCGCGTCGGAAACAGAAGCGGCAGTAGACGGGGCAAACGGACACCAGTTTCAGGAGCACGCGGTCGGGGTAGCGATGGACGATGCCGGGCACGGCCGTTTTCAGCGCATCGCCAATCGGGTCATCGCGCTCTTGCGGTTGACGGATGAGTTCGCGCGTATCGGGAATGAACTGGCGGCCAAGGGGGCCGGCTGGATCGCGCGCGATGGCTTGAGCAATATGGGGTGTCAGCGCGATGGCGTAACGGTCGGCAACCGGCGACAACGTTGCGACGTCTGCCGGGCTTATCAGTTTTGCTTCGGCCAGTTGTCCGAGGCTTGTGAGTTTCTTGGCTGTCATGCGGGCTATTGATCAGCTATCGGCCACGGCGTCCAGCGCACGAGGTCGATGTGGCGCGCGCCGGTCGCCAGCATGACGAGGCGGTCGAAGCCCAGCGCGCAACCGGCCGTGCCGTCGGGCATCATTGAAAGGGCGTCGATGAAGTCGTCGTCGATGGGGTAGCGTTCGCCGTAGCGGATCTGCCTTTCGTCCATTTCGGCTTCGAGGGCAGCGCGGACGCGCGCGGGGTCGTTGGCTTCGCCAAATCCGTTGGCGAGTTCAACGCCGCTGGCAAAGACCTCAAACCTTTTCGCGAACTTTGCGGAGGGACCGTGCTGTCCTGCTGGTTTTTCTGCGGAAGCTTCCTGGGCTGGCGCTTGGGCTGGACTCGCCGGGTTTGCCAATGGCGACATGCAGGAAGGGTAATGGTCCAGGACAAGCAGGCGTTCGAGGCCTGACTGAGTGGCAAGGCCGGGAATTTTCTCGTAACTGTGTTCAAGTTCGGCCATCAGATGCGAGAAGGCATCGCCCCAATCGGTTGCGGCATCGAACGTGTAGCCTGCTCTGCCTGCGACTTGGATAAGGGCCTTTGCGTCGGGGTTGGCAGCTTCATCCATGGTTGCTGACAGATCGATCCCGAACACGGCCTTAAAGGCCTCGGGCACCGTGACGCGCAACGGGGCTTCCTCCATATCGGTGGATCGGTTGCTGTCTCTCAGGTGCGCGGTTCCGGCTGCGTCACAGGCAAGTTTGGCGATCGCCGCGCAGTCGGCCTGGATCTGTGCATAGCAATCCGCACCCGATGAGCCCGCTCGATACCATTCCAGCATGGTGAATTCCGGGCTGTGTAATCTGCCGCGCTCGCGGTTGCGGAAGACGGGGGCGAACGTGAAGATTTTTTCCTCGCCAGCGGCCAGCAACTTCTTGCAGGCGAATTCCGGTGAGGTGTGCAGGTAGAGATCCTGGCTTGAGCAGTCGTCGCCTATGGCCGTGGTCGAAAAGGCGTGCAGGTGGGTTTCGTTACCGGGCGAGACCTGGAGGCAGCCGGCTTCAATCTCGATAAAACCTTGTTCAAGAAAATGCCCGCTGATCGCTTGTTTTATGGCGTTTCTGGCCATGAGAAACGGTCTGCGGTCCACGTGGCGGGAGCGGTCCCACCAGGGTGAGGGCTGCGGCATGGGGGAGGCCTGTTTCAATTCAAACGCCCGATGTATGGCTGGTTCGGCAGGGGCAGGGGCGCATATGTTGCTTTTCCGTGCTGGCTTTGGGCAAGTCTGGCTCACTATCAAACACGTCTGGCCTACTATCAGAAATGTATCGGAGGGTAGAAAGCCTTGGCGTGCGGTGAGAAGGCGGGTAAGTACCGGCCCATAGATTTTTTTGGCTGAGGTGTCAGCGGCGGCGGCAGAGATGCCTTCAGCCGGTCCGCGGTGTCCAGCCCCACAAGAACGGAGATTTAGGTGGTCAAAGTTATCGCAAGCTCTATCCGCAAGGGCAATGTTCTCGATCTGGACGGCAAGCTGGCCGTGGTGATGAGTGCTGAGAACATCCATCCGGGCAAGGGTACGCCGGTTACGCATCTTGAATTGCGCCGCATCGCGGATGGCGTGAAAGTCACTGAGCGCTACCGCACGACGGACCAGGTGGAGCGGGCGTTCGTGGAGGAAGTGGACTACAATTACCTTTACGAAGACGACATGGGGTTCAACTTCATGCACCCTGAAACCTTCGATCAGGTCGCGGTCGGCAAGGACGTGGTTGGAGACTCAGCGCAGTGGTTGCAAGAAAACATGTCGTGCAAGTTGTCCATGTTTGACGGTAGCGCCATCGCTATCGAGTTGCCGCAGAGGTCCACTTACGAGATTGTCGAGGCCGATCCCGTCGTGAAGGGGCAGACCGCGTCGTCGTCCTACAAGCCGGCGGTTCTCGACAACGGTGCGCGCATTATGGTTCCGCCGCACATCGGCACGGGCACGCGCGTCGTCGTCATGACGGCTGATGGGTCTTACGTCGAGCGCGCCAAGGACTGAGTGCGCGGGCGGCCTGATTGCTGGAAGGCAATCTGCTTCTTGATCTCGAATATCTCCATGATGCGGCAGCCGCGATGCGGGCCGTCGACCACGAATGTCCATTGGCCTTCGGTGAAGGTGTCACACATCTTGACGCCTTTCACGAGGATCCAGTGGCCTTCCTTGCCCTTGTGGATCGCCAGGAGGTAATGCACCCACGCATTGCGTGGTTTCTGCATCCACTGCCAGAGCGTCGGCCGCTCTTTGCGCGGCAGATTGTGGAAGTCGTTCTTGAGCGTCATTTCATAGCCGAACGACGTGAGGGCCGCCGCCACTTCCATGCCCGAGGTGCCCTTGATGGGGGCGTCAGGCGTTACTCCGCGGAAGCAGTTGACCGCTTCTTCGCAGTGGCTGATCGGATGACCGGTCAGCGCCGACAGCACGTAAGGCCCGCAAAACGCAACGCGCCCGGTGTCATTCTTGGCATCCATCAGTGATGACTTGGTACGGGCAGCGCCCGCTATTGCGGCCATTGGAGCGACCTTTTTCCTAACCACGACGCGATGACCGAATCTTGTCGAGAATGGTTTACGAAAGGTTAATGCGCTGCGCGGGCTGCCTTGATTTAGCTTTGAAAATGCCGGGAGACTTGGCTTTGCCATACGGGTATGAGAGCGTCGCCTTGCGCGCGGCGTGATTTTTAAAATCAAACCGTCGCACTTGTTTTCTGCTGCACTCATCAGGTGGGCCCGTCATGAACCCTTTGAATGTTTCATTTCTTCAAGAGCTGATGACGACAGTCGCCGACCAGTCGCGTGCGCTGTTGCCCAAGTCATTGTTCGGGGAAAACCCGCGCGAGGGTATGCAGGCGTTGATTGATGCGTTGGTGTCGGGCCGGGGTGAAGCCTCGGGCGTTGCGCTGGCGCGGCAGATCCTCAATCACTACGAGGTGCTGGGACCGGAGGAGCGGCGGGCTTTCTTCCGATATATCGCCGAGGTTTTGAAGCCCAAGCCGGAAAAGGTCGAGGCCGCCGCCGAGCGGTATCTGGCTGATCCGCGCGATGCGACGCTGGCAAAGTTGCAAGCGGCGGTGGACAGCCCGCGTCAGGAGTTTTTCCGCAGGCTCAATCTGGCGCCGGGCGCGACGGCGGAAATCGTTGCAATGCGGCGTGACTTGCTGCGCCTGCCCAAGGACGAGCCGGCGGTCGCGCTTGTCGACAACGACCTGCGGCATCTTTTGTATTCGTGGTTCAACCGCGGGTTTTTGGTGTTGCGTCGGATTGACTGGCAAACTTCGGCTTCGATCCTCGAAAAGATCATCCAGTATGAGGCTGTGCACGAAATCAAAGGTTGGGAAGATCTACGGCGCAGGCTCGATGCGGCAGACCGCAGGTGTTTTGCCTACTTCCATCCTTCTCTGGTGGATGATCCGTTGATCTTCGTTGAGGTCGCGTTGATGCATGACATGCCCGGTGCGATCGCGCCGGTGCTGAATGAACCGCGCAAATCCGGGCCGATCGAAGAGCCGACGACGGCCGTGTTTTATTCGATCTCGAATTGCCAAGAGGGATTAAAGGGCATTTCGTTCGGCAACTTCCTGATCAAGCAGGTGGTTGAGGATCTGGTTCGTGAAATTCCCAGCCTCAAGACGTTTGTGACTTTGTCGCCCGTCCCGCTATTTGCGCGATGGCTTGACCGGACGCTGGCAGACCCGGCAAGCGAGTTTGTTACGAAAGAGGACCGCGCGGCGCTGTCCGGGCTGCAGGATCTGCGCTGGTATGATCGGGATCGGGCCGATGGGGATTTGCGCCAATCGCTGATGGCGCTGGCGGCTGAGTATTTCGTTCGGGCGAAAGCTGCCGATGGCAAACCCGTAGATCCCGTTGCCCGCTTCCACCTGGGCAACGGTGCGCGGCTCGAAGCGATCAACTGGCTGGGCGATACCTCGGAAAAGGGGTTGCGGGAAGCGCACGGGCTGATGGTCAACTACCGCTATGACCTGAAAGAGATCGAGAAGAACCATGAGGCCTTCGCCAATGACGGCGCGGTTTCTGTTTCGCGCTCGGTGCGCCAGCTTCTCCGTGCGCCAGCAAAGGCGGCAAAGACGAGTGAAGCTGCAAAACTGCTGATGCTTCCAGGCGCGGTTGCCGAAGCGGTCGGCAGTGCTGGCTCCAGCGGGGACACCGATGAGGTGAGCGGCATTGGTTCGGGCTCGGATGAGCAGGGCCGCAAAAGCCGCGAGCGAGCCTCCGCAAAATCGGGAGGCGTTGCGCAAAAATCCGGGGATGGCCAGACGGGCAAGAGCTCTGGTTCCGGCGGAAGCAAGAAAAAATGACTGGGCGAACTAAGTTCGCGTCCGCCCGCTTGACGGTGCGCACGAGACGTCAGCCGGACTATTCGAAGCGGTCTGACTGATGCGCGCTTCGATCTTGTCACTAACCCGCTGGCATGCACTATGTCCGGCTCAATCGGGCGGGCTGAAATCGAATGCCGCTGCCGATGTGAAACCAGCGCGAGGTATAGGCTGCGCTGTCCAGCCGTTTTTAGTTACAGTCCTCGATGAATTGCCGTTTGTGCCGGGAGATGCGTGATGCGTTATGACGATCAGGACCGCGAAAGCAGGAACGTGGAGGACCGGCGCGGTCAGCGAGGCCGCTTCGGGTTCCCTGGAACGGGCGGTGGCGGGCGTCAGATCCGCATACCCATGGGCCGTGGCGGTGGGTTGTCGCTGACATCCATGCTGATCCTGGGCGCTCTGATGCTATTTTTCGGTATTAATCCGCTTGATCTACTGCGCGGTGGCGGGGCGGGGTTTGACGTTCCGCAGATGCCGCAAACGCAGCAACAGCAGCCGAGACCTGGCGCCGGGCAAGGTTCGCCGTTCGAGATTCCAGGGTTGCCTGGCGGCCGGCAGGCTTCAGGCGAGCAGGGCACGAGTGGTTCCAATGATGAAATGAAGAAGTTCATCAGCCGGGTTCTTGCCGATACCGAAGATGTCTGGAACCGGGTGTTTCAGTCGTTTGGGCAGGAGTATCGTGAGCCGACTCTGGTGTTGTTCCGAGGCGGCACGTCTACGGCATGCGGAACGGGCAGTTCGGCTATGGGGCCGTTTTATTGTCCGCTGGACCAGAAGGTCTACATCGATCTTGGCTTTTTCGAGCAGCTCAAGCGTCAGTTCAATGCGCCCGGTGACTTTGCCCAGGCGTACGTCCTTGCCCATGAAGTCGGTCATCACATCCAAAAACTGCTCGGCATTGCTGACAAGGTTGTGCAACTCAAGCAGCGCATGAGCAAGACGGAGGCGAACGCGGTGCAGGTGCGGATGGAATTGCAGGCCGACTGTCTTGCTGGTGTGTGGGCGCACCTCAACGAGCAGCTCAATAAGCGGTTGCAGCCCGGCGATATCGAAGAAGCGTTGAATGCCGCGAGCCAGATCGGCGATGACATGATCCAGCGCCGTTCGCAGGGCTATGTCGTGCCGGATGCGTTTACGCACGGATCGGCGGCGCAGCGGCAGCGCTGGTTCAAAGCAGGGTTCGAGACGGGCAAGATGCAGTCCTGCGACACGTTCAGCGCGTCATCGCTTTAGAACTTGTTGGCATGGAAGAGGCGGCACTGCGGCCTTAGAGCCGCCCAGCATGACCCCCGTCCCAATTGCGCTCAAACGAAAAATCGGGCCCGGTTTTACGACCGGGCCCGATTTGCATTTAGTCGACTGTCATGAATTACGCCGATTAGCGTTCCCGGCTTACAATGCGTTGCCTGCGTACTCGCCGATCTCGCAAGGCAGACCGCGGGCGCTCACATCCTGGCATTTCTGCAATGCTTCGCCTGCTCCAATGAGTGGACCGGCAATCAACTGGTAAAGCGGTTGGGATGGAGAAGGGCCGGGTACCAGGACATAGCGCGGTTCCAGGCCAGCGAGAACAGCGCCATGGCGTTCGTTCATCAGGCTCCAGGTCAACCTGATGGCTTCGAGGGATGCACCGCGGGCGAGCCTTAGGCCCAGTCCCCCCGAGGCTGCCGGAGGCTGGGGTGCGCGCTCAATGACGGGCGCTGAGAAGGCGGCAACCGGTTTGGCTGCGGCTGCGCCAGCTTGGGCCGCGGCGGTCTTGGCTTGCGTCAAATCCGGCAACGCGCTTTTCACAACGGAAGGACTTTGCAGCGCCACGGGTTGGACGAGCTTTTGCGGTCGTGCGGGGCCGCGAACGGGCGGTGGTGGAATGCGGATACTGCC
>CAYGRH010000027.1:0-18072 GCA_964352165.1 uncultured Hyphomicrobiaceae bacterium
ACCTGGGTCAATTCCGCCTACGTTTCGGCAGTCGAGGGCACAAGCACGGACGAGGTGATCTCCCGTCAGGTCGAACTGCTCGAGCAGCGTCAGCGCGAAGCCGTCGGGCGGGCGCTGTCGACGACGCACACCTATCGCCGCAAGATCCACCTGATCACGGGGGGTGAGAGACGCGCTCACGACGTCGTGGTGATGCAGCTTGAAGATTCCACTGCCGGAGCTGCCATCGATGTGGCGGCACTTGAGACCGCGCAGGGCGAACTCGACCGTCAGATCGCAGCGTTCGACAGGACGCTCGACCGTGTTGCGACGGCCGTCATCATATTCAACAGCGACCGCAAGCTGGTCTTCTTCAACGACGCCTTCCAGGCGCTGTGGCAGCTCGATGCGGCATGGCTCAACGCGGGCCCGAAAGATGGCGATGTGCTCGATCGTTTGCGCGAACAGGGCAAACTCCCTGAGGTCGTGAACTATCGCGATTGGCGAGGGCAGGTGCTTTCGGCCAGCGAGGGCGGGCGGGAACACGAGGACTGGTGGCATCTACCGGATGGACGCATCCTTCACGTCATCATAGAGCAGCGCGCGGATGGCGGGGTCACGCACCTTTACGTCGATGAAACCGAGCGGCTCGGATTGGAGAGCCGTTTCAATGCCATGATCCGCGTGCAGCGCGAGACGCTGGACAGCCTCAAGGAAGGCGTGGCAGTGCTGGCAACAGATGGCCGTCTCAAGCTGCACAACTCGGCTTTTGCGCAGATCTGGCAGTTTTCGCCACAGCGGCTGTCCGAGCATCCGCACATCGACGAACTCATCGCAGAAGCCCGCAAGCTTTATGATGACGCCGCGACGTGGTCACGACTGAAGCAAGTGGTCACGGCGTTCTCGTCTGAGCGCACGCCTGAAGAAGGGCAGATGGTCTGGGCCGATAACACGGTTATCGATTTTGCGACGACGCCGCTGCCCGATGGCGCGACGCTTTTGACATTTGCCGACGTTACAGACTCCAAGCGCTACGAGCGTGCACTCGTCGAACGCAACGAAGCTTTGATCGCTTCGGACAAATTGAAGAACCAGTTCATCGGCCACGTCTCCTACGAACTTCGTGCTCCGTTGACCAACATCATCGGTTTCAGTGAGCTTCTGGAAAGTCCGCGCGTTGGACCGTTGAACGCCAAACAGCACGAATACCTATCTGACATAACGTTCTCATCGAAGACGCTGCTCGCCATCATCGACGACATTCTCGACCTGGCGACAATCGATGCCGGCGCGCTTGAATTGAAGACCGAGCGTATCGAGGTGCGGGAAACTGTTGAGGAGGCACTTGCCGGCATCAGAGAGCGTGCTGTGCGCGCCGATCTGGTGCTGGACATTGCTATTGCCGACGAGGCGACGACGTTTGTTGCGGACCCTTCGCGGGTCCGGCAGGTGCTCTATAATCTGATGGCGAATGCGGTCGGGTTTTCCAAGCCGGGCGGCACGGTGCTGCTGACATGCTGGCGCGAAGGCGGTTTCATGGTGTTTCAGGTCGAGGACCATGGCGTGGGGATCGCCAAGGAAGATCAGGAGCACGTCTTCGAGCGCTTCGAAAGCCGCAGTCAGGGATCCAGCCACCGCGGGGCGGGGCTTGGGCTCTCCATCGTCAAAAGCCTTGTAGAACTGCATCGCGGCACGATGTTGCTGGAATCTGAACCGGGCATTGGCACCCGCGTTACTGTGCGTTTTCCGGAAGAAGGGCCGCCGGTGGAGTTGGCCGGGCCAACCGACGACCTAATGCTGGTAGCTTCGAACATGGACCGGCCGGATTGAAGCCTGATTGAGTTGGCAGGCTCGCCAGCTTACGGGGTGACGGGCGGCGTATTTGGCTCTATCCACTCGTCTTCGATCAGTTGTAACGGCTCAAGTCTCAGGCTCGATGCGTCCTTCTCAGAAAACTCCTGTCTTCTGGCCCCGGCTCGATGAGAGCGGACTGGCTCTCCTCGCCCAGCAGGCGGCATTTCTGGCGCGCCGGCAGATGACGTTTGCGCTTCGCGGCGACCTGGGGGCCGGTAAAACCACCTTCGCTCGCGCATTGATCCGGGCAGCGTTGGGGAGCCCGGGAGAAGAGGTGCCAAGCCCGACCTTCACGCTGGTGCAGACCTACTCCAGTCCTCGGTTTCAGATCGCACACTACGACCTTTACCGACTGAACGATCCTGGCGAACTCAGTGAACTGGGTCTCGACCTGGCGCTCGACCAGGGCATCGCCATTATTGAATGGCCTGAACGGGCCGGCGAGGACCTTCCGGCTGACCGCATCGACATCGCGTTGGCGGATGTGGAAAATGGCGAAGCGCGCAGCGTCGAAGTTACAGGCCATGGAAACGCTGCCTACTTCCCGGCTCGGTTGGCAGACCTTTCCTGCGTGCTCGGCGAGGCTGGTTTTGCGGCACCATCAACGCGCATCGATTACCTGCAGGGCGATGCGTCCGTCAGGGCGTATGCGCGGGCATCGCGGGCGGACGGCACAAGCGCGCTCGTCATGGACTGGCCACGGCAGCCAGACGGCCCGCCGATCCGCGATGGCCTGCCGTACAGTCGTATCGCGCATCTGGCCGAAGACGTCGGTCCATTCATAGAAGTTGGTGAGGCGCTGCGGGGCGCTGGCTTCAGTGCGCCAGAGATCTATGCGGCAGACCGGGAAAACGGATTTCTCGTATTGGAGGACCTGGGGAGCGGCGTGTTTGGCACGGAGCTGGCGAACGGCAAATCGCAACGTGCGTTATGGCAGGCGGCAACTGATGTTCTCGTTGCTCTTCGTGGGGTGGACCTGCCCGGGCCGGATTCCGCATATACGCCGCCAGCCTATGATGTGCGCGCGATGACGATCGAGACGGAGCTTGTCATCGACTGGGCGTGGCCCGCGATCCATGGCGTACCGGCACCTGATGAAGCCCGCGAAGCCTTCGCTGCCGCATGGCGTCCGCTCCTGACAGACATGTCAGACGAGAAGCGCGGCTGGGTCCTGCGTGATTATCATTCGCCCAATCTGATCAGCCTTCCGGACCGGGAGGGCATCCGCCGTGTCGGACTGATCGATTTCCAGGATGCAGTGGCTGGACCGGCAGCCTACGACCTCGTGTCTCTGCTGCAGGATGCCCGGCTTGATGTGCCAGCAGATCTGGAGCGGGAACTGCTCGACTATTATTGCGAGTGTGTACGTGGACACGAGCCCGGTTTTGACGAAACCGCGTTTCGTTATGCCTATGCCGTGCTCGGGGCGCAGCGTAACACCAAGATCCTCGGCATCTTCGCGCGTCTCGCCAAGCGCGATCACAAGCCGCAATACTTGGCGCATCTGCCACGCATCTGGGGGTATCTGGACCGAAATCTCCAACACCCCGAACTGTCGTCATTAAAGGCATGGTACGAGGCAGCATTCCCGCGTGCCATCAGGTGCCGCCTAGCACAGGCCTGATGGGGCTTAGGGAAACGAATCACTTGTGGCCGATCTGGGCCGATCTGGGCCAACAACTCCGAGGTTGCAATGACGACACGAGCCAACAGCGCACCGATATCGACCGCGATGGTGCTTGCCGCAGGAATGGGCACGCGGATGCGCCCGCTTACGGACAATATTCCCAAACCGCTCGTTGAGGTCGCCGGACAAACGCTGCTCGACCGCGTACTCGACCGCATTGCGACCGCCGGTATCGGGCACGCCGTCGTCAACGTACACTACAAGGCCGATCAGATTGAACGGCACCTTGCAGCACGCAAGGGGGCTCCGCGTATCGAGATTTCCGATGAGCGCGACACCCTGCTGGATACGGGCGGCGGAATCGTGAGGGCGCTGCCGAAGCTCGGTGCCGAACCGTTCCTCATTCACAACTCCGATTCCATTTGGGTTGAAGGCATCGGCGATTCCATCACCCGGCTGATGCAGGCCTGGGACCCGGAACGTATGGACAGCTTGATGCTGGTGGCACTGGGCACCAGCAGTCTCGGCTACAGCGGCAGCGGCGATTTCGTGATGGATCCCGACGGGTTGTTATCGCGCCGCGCCGAACGTGTTGAAGCGCCCTTCGTGTTCACCGGCGTTTCGATTGCGCATCCGCGATTGTTCAATGGTGCGCCGAAGTCCGAAGCGTTTTCGCTCAACCGTGTGTGGGACGAAGCCATCGAGCGCCAACGGCTTTACGGCTTGAGGCTCGACGGTGTGTGGATGCACGTAGGTACGCCCGGCGCCATCGCGGAGGCCGAATCGCTGCTTATTGACGGTGAACCTGTTTGAGCGCCGGCCATCTGCAGGACTTCGGCCGGGCTTTCCGTGCAGGTGCGAAGCGCATCGCTAAGGAGTACTCCTGATGGACGACGTGCGGATCTATACCGTGCCGCATGGCCAGCCCTTTTTGGAGACGTTGGCCAAGGCGATCCTCGATGGCAACTTGCCTGAGGTAGGCGGTGCGAAACCTTCGCCACTCGATCTCAGCGATTACACCTTGTTGATGCCGACGCGGCGCGCGCAACGCGCATTGGGCGAAGCGTTCCTGCGATTAAGCGGCCAGCGTGCGCTATTGCTTCCCGCGATCCGTCCGATTGCCGACCGCGACGAGAGTGCCGCCCTGCTCTCCAGCCTTGCCACACCGGCTGTCGACGCTGCGGGAATTGCGGCTGACGGCTCCAGTCTACCGGCTGCCATCGACGAGATGGAGCGCCTTTTGCTGCTGACGCGCCTCGTGCAGAAGTGGAGCGAGGCGATGCGGCAAGCCAAGGCTGATCCGTCCGGAGAGGTCGGCCTTGGGCCGGTTGCATCAGCAGGTGCGCGGACCCCGGCACAAGCCGCTCATCTCGCCTCCGAACTCGTGCGATTGATGGATCTCGTGGAAACCGAGGGCGCGAGCCTTGATGATCTGGAAAGCCTCGTGCCCGACCAGTATTCCGAGCATTGGCAGAAGACGCTCGAATTTCTCAAAATCATTACCGGCTTCTGGCCCGACGTTTTGGCCGACCGCGGGCTCGTTTCGCCAAAGGCGCGGCGCAATTTGTCGATCAAGGCGGAAGCCGAACGGCTATTGTGCGGCCGGCCCTCAAAGCCATTCATCGTCGCGGGCGTGACGGGCTCCATCCCTGCAACGGTCGAATTGATCCGGGCTGTCAGCTCGTTGGATCGCGGGGCCATCGTGTTGCCGGGGCTCGATCTCCATCTGGACGACGCAAGCTGGGATGCCATTACGCCAGATCATCCCGAGCACCCGCAGTTCGGATTGAAGCGCCTGCTCGACCAGCTTGGCGTCGACCGCGAACAAGTCTCGGTGATCGCCGGGGCCGCACTCCCGGAGGCCATCGCTGCGCGCGGGCGGTTCGTCAGCGAGACGATGCGGCCGACGGGATCGACAGGGCTTTGGCATGACTGGCTGAAGACGGCGGACCATAAAGCCATCTCGGCCGGGCTCGAAAACGTCAATCTGATCGAAGCGGCCAACGCGCCGGAAGAAGCCGAGGCGATCTCGTTGATCATGCGCGAGGTTGCCGAGGATGCAACGCGCAAGGTCGCGCTGGTCACGCCCGACCGCATACTGGCGCGCCGCGTTGCGACCCGGCTTGAAGCCTGGGGCATTCGCGTCGATGACAGCGCGGGGCGGCCGTTCGCCAAGACCGTGCCGGGCGCCTTCCTCGAGCTTGTCGTCGACTGTGTCGCGAACGATTTCGCACCGGCCGACGTCATGGCGCTGTTGAAGCATCCGTTGTGCCGCCTCGGGCTGGAGGCGCGAGACGTGCGACTGGCAGCACGCGCGCTGGAGGTGATTGCACTGCGGCGCGTTTATATCGGGCGCGGACTGGATGGGCTCAGCGCGGCATTGGCACGGGCCAGGAAAGACAAGGAAGACGGCGAGCGCATCAACTCAGCGGCAAGACGCATGAGCGAAGACAACTGGGCGGCCGCCGAAGACCTGATTGCGCGTCTCGGCAAAGCAATGGCGCCGCTCACGGCTGTATTCGAAGCTGGCGATGTTCAACCGCTTGGCGCACTCGCCACAGCCCATGCGGCGGCGGCTGAAGCTGTTAGCGAATTGCCCTGTTCAGACGACCCTGAGGACGCCGAGGATGCTGATCTCGACGGCACGGAACCGCAAGCCAAGCCCTCTCCGCTCTACGCGGGCGAGGCCGGAGCGATGGCCTCAGAGATACTGGCGCAATTCATCAACGGCACGGACATGGCGCCGGAGATCCATGCCAAGGACTACCCCGACTTCTACCGCACGCTTATCACGGGCCATAACGTGTTGCCGCGCGTGCCTGTTCATCCGCGTCTCGCCATCCTTGGAATTTTCGAGGCGCGGCTCATCGAGGTCGACGTTGTGATCCTGGGCGGTCTGAACGATGGCGTGTGGCCGGAGCCGTCCGATCCGGGTCCATGGCTCAACCGGCCGATGCGCCGTGAAATGAACTTGCCGTCGCCGGAAGAAGTCATCGGACAGGCAGCCCACGACTTCACCGCGTTGATTGGCGCACCGGAAGTCTATCTCACCCGCGCAAAGAAGATCGACGGCGTGCCGACGGTGCGCTCACGCTGGTTGATGCGCTTCGAAGCGCTGCTTATCGGCCTCGATCTCAAAGACGCATGGATGCCTTTGAAACCGTGGACTGCGTGGGCGCGGGCCCGCGATGCCATTGGCGAGCGCGTTCAGATCAATGCTCCGGAACCGCGTCCGCCGGTTGGTGCCCGTCCTCGCAGAATTGGAGTTTCGCGCGTCGAGACCTGGCTTGCCAATCCCTATGCCATCTATGCCTCGCGCATTCTGCGGCTGGAAAAACTGCCTGATCTTGGCGCTTCGCCCGATGCTGCGCTGCGTGGCGGACTGATCCACGAAGCCCTGTCGCGGTTCGGGGAGCGCTATCCCGATACGCTTCCTGACGACATAGCTCGAACGCTGATCGCGATTGCTGGCGAGATCCTCACGGATTATTCGGGCGATCCGCGCGTTGCCGCATTCTGGCTGCCGCGCTTTGACCGGTTTGCGCAGTGGTTTGGCGATACCGAACCAGCACGCCGCGCCGGCATGATCGGAACTCTTGCGGAGGTCGACGGGGATCTCGTTGTTTCTGCCCCCGGAGGGCCGTTCAAACTTACCGCGCGCGCCGACCGGCTCGATCGCACCGAGCGCGGCCTCATCATCACGGACTACAAGACGGGCGCGGCACCGGCTGACAAGAAGGTGCTGTCGGGGGCCGCTCCGCAGTTGCCGCTCGAGGCTGCCATTTCGCTTGCCGGCGGGTTCGGGGATGAAACCGATCTACCCATTGCCGGCCTGCGCTATATACGTGCCTCCGGCGCCGACCCGGCTGGCGAAGAACGCAACATCAAGTGCGACGACTTTTCAGCCCTCGCGGCTTCTTCGCGGGACGGGCTTGCGCGCCTGATTGCCGAGTTCGATCAGGAGGCCACCCCTTATCGCGCGATCCGGCGAGCTGGCTTTTCCTATGACTACGACGACTATCAGCATCTGGCGCGGGTCTCGGAATGGGCAGGCAGCCGCGATGGCGGCGATGGCGGGGAGGGGTGAGACGATGACGGCTTCATCCGATGTCGCGAAGGCGCTGGAAAAGACTGTAAAGCTGCAAGGCGAAGCTGCCGATCCGGCTGCATCCGTATGGGTGAGCGCGAATGCGGGAACCGGCAAGACGCACGTGCTCACGAACCGCACGCTTCGCCTGATGCTAGCCGGTACGCCGCCTGAAAAAATCCTGTGCCTGACCTACACGAAGGCTGCGGCAGCGGAGATGTCAACGCGCGTGTTCAATCGGCTGGCAGGCTGGGTGACCATCAGCGACGACGCGCTAGCCAAGGAATTGACAAGCCTGTTCGGCCGCAAGGCTTCGGACGATGAACTTGCGCTCGCGCGGACGCTTTTTACCAAGGCTATCGAAACGCCCGGCGGCCTCAAGGTACAGACGATCCACGCCTTCTGCGAGCGGCTGTTACAGCGCTTTCCGCTGGAACCGGCAGTGCCGCCCGGCTTCCAGATTCTGGACGACGATCTGGGTGCGAAACTGAAACGGGAAGCCATCGATCATGTTCTGCGGGCGGCTACGAGAGAGGCTGGAAGTTCTCTCAATATAGCTCTTGGCAAGGCGATCGCGCACGCCGCCGATGATCGTTTCGATGAAGTTCTCAGCGATGCGCTCGGCAAGCGCGAATGGCTTGCCGCGGCGGTCCGGCTGGATGACGCATCGCCTGGAGGCAATACTCCGGAACTCGACGCCTATGCGAGCGAGCTGCGTAAACACTTCGGAGTGGCCGACGGGCTGGATGCCGACGAGATCAACAAGGCGCAGGCCAATGTCGTAAGTGACGCCATTCTAACGACCGGGGGCGAAGTCCTGTCGCGAGGGGCAAAGACCGATCAGGACATCGCGAGCCATCTGGCGGTTGCGGCTAAAGCCGGATCACGGCCGGCAAAGATCGCAGCCTTGAGCAACGCCTTCCTTACCAAGGACGGAACGGCGCGCAAGACGTTCATCACCAAGGCGGTGCGCGCGAAGGAAGCGGGTCTGAGCGACACCTTGACGGAAGCCCGCGACACGTTTGCCGGGCTGGAAGCCAGTGCGAAGGCGCTCGGCGTTATCGAGGCGACACTGGCGCTCGTCACGCTCGCATCCGCCGTGATGGAGAAGTATTCGCAGGCCAAGGCTCAGCGTGCAGCCCTCGACTTCGAAGACCTGATCGTGCGCACCGGCATCCTGCTTACGGGCACGGCCTCGGCGGAATGGGTGCTGTATAAACTCGACGGCGGGCTCGATCATATTCTCGTCGACGAGTCGCAGGACACGAGCCCCGAGCAGTGGGCCGTAATCGAAGCGCTGGCGCGCGAATTCTTTTCGGGCGAAGGCTCGCACGATATCCAGCGCACGCTGTTTGCGGTCGGCGATGAGAAGCAGTCGATCTATTCGTTCCAGGGGGCGGCTCCGGAAATGTTTGCCGCCATGGGCCGGAAGTTCGCGGAGATGGCGGGCAACATCGCTGCGCCATGGCGTGCCGTGCCGCTTAATCTTTCGTTCCGCACGGTTGCACCGATCCTGGAGGCCGTCGACACGGTACTTGCCGATCCGGCCAAGGCTCCGGGCGTGCGCAGCGATGCCAGCGCGCCGCTTAAACATGAAGTCAAACGCATCGGCAGTGCGGGCCTCGTCGAGATTTGGCCGACGGAGCGGCCGGGTGAAGCCGAGCCCGGCGACCTTTGGCAGCCATTGGCCGAGAGTTCGGATGCGCCGCCTGTCTCGCGTGTTGCCGACCGCATTGCCGAGACCATCGGGCACTGGCTGGATAGCGGCGAGAAACTCGTTTCTGAGAACCGTCCGATCCGTGCAAGCGACATTCTGATCCTGGTGCGGAAACGCGCGCCATTTGCCGGTCCGATGGTGTCTGCTCTCAAGGCGCGCGGAATTGCCGTTGCGGGTGCCGACCGGCTCGACCTCAACCAGCAGATCGCCGTGCAGGACCTCGTAGCACTCGGCGATTTTTTGACGCTGCCGGAAGATGATCTATCGTTGGCCTGCGTTCTAAAAAGCCCGCTTATCGGCCTTGACGATGACGACTTGTTTGAGCTGTCGGCCTATCACGACGACGCCGATCAAGTCTGGCGATTCCGGGGTGGATCGCTGTGGCGGTCGCTGCTGGCATCGCGCGGGCGGGATGCGAAGTTCGCCAACGCGGTTGAGCAGCTTGTGTCCTGGCGCAAGCGAGCTGACTTCCAACCGCCATATGAATTCTTTGCGCAGGTGCTGGACAAGGACGGCATGCGCAGGAAACTTCTCGCGCGGCTGGGCAGCGAAGCGGCCGACCCGCTGGAAGCCTTCCTCGACCTCACCTTGAACTACGACGAGGGTTCGCCGCCGTCGCTGTCGGGCTTCCTGACATGGCTGCGCACGGGAAAGCGCGAGATCAAGCGCGACATGGAGCAAGGTGCCGATGAAGTTCGCGTCATGACGGTGCATGGCTCGAAGGGCCTTGAGGCGCCCATCGTGTTTCTGCCCGATACCTGTACGACGAGCACTGCCGGTGGTTCCCGGCAGGCGCTTGCGCAGATCAACCGGCAACACGATGGGATGGACACATATGCTTGGCAGGTGAAGGGCTCTTCCAAGCTTCCTGCGATTGCGGCCGCAAAATCGCTGCTCAACGAGAAAGACACCGAGGAGCGCAATCGCCTGCTTTATGTGGCAATGACCCGAGCGCGAGACCGCTTATACGTGTGCGGCTTCGAGGGGGTCAGGGCGCGGTCGGCCGGCTGCTGGTATGATCTCATCAGCGATGCGTTGACGCCGTTCGTTCACGAGGCCAGCGATTATGCCGGGCGCGAAGTTCTGCGCATGTCGTGCGACCAGAGCGCGGAATACGAAAAAGACAAGTCGGCTCCCGCAACGTCGGAGCAGGCGGGCGATCTGCCCGACTGGGCTCACCGGCGGGCGCCGTCAACGGCCCAGATCACGGTGCCTCTTGCGCCATCGCGGCTTGCGCCATACGAAACCGACGATGAGGGCGAGCCGTCTCCTGCTGGCGTCGGCGCGGGCGTGCCAGAGGTTGAAACGCTGGCCGAAGAGCCTGCTGCGCCGAGGCCTGTGCAGAGTGCGGATGAGCGCCGGTTTTTGCGCGGTACGCTCACTCACCAGTTGCTCGAACATCTGCCGCACCTAGCGCGCGATATACGAAGGTCCGCTGCCGAAGCATTTCTCGCCAGCCAGGGCGGCGTCCTGCCTGCAAGGGTTCATGCCTCCATTGTGGATGAATGCCTGACCATTCTCGATCACCCGGAGTATGCCGCGCTGTTCGGGCCTGACAGCCGGGCGGAAGTTTCCATTGCCGCAGAGTTGCCGAGGCCAAGCGGGCGCGGACCGGCTATCAAGTTGTCGGGCCAGATCGACCGACTGGCGGAAATCGGCGAAGACGTCATGATCGTCGACTATAAGACCAACAGGCCGCCGCCCAGCGATCCAGCGGCGATTGCCGACGCCTACATCCTTCAGCTCGCAGCATATCGGCTGGCGATTGCCGAGATCTATCCGGGCCGCACCATCCGGGCGGCAATTTTGTGGACGATGGGCGCGAGGCTGGTTGAAATCCCGTCGGCTCAGCTTGACGAGATGGAACAACGCCTTTGGCTGATGGATGCCTGAGCCACGAACTGAATTTGCGGCTGTTGCGGTGCAGCGAGGGCCTGCCGGGCAAGCGAATTGTACCCAACTCAGTTAGGTTTCACTGCGTTGGCATCTTGACGCTTGGCAGGTGCGTTCCTACGTTCCGGCCACGACCTGCGCCTGAACAGTTTAGGCGCAAGCGGTGCTGTTCGCTGACACTACGCCGGTCAACCAGAACGCCGCATACAAGGAGACGACCACCATGGCAGATACCGTTACCGACGCCTCGTTTGAAGAAGCCGTTCTGAAATCCGACAAGCCGGTTCTCGTCGACTTCTTTGCGGAGTGGTGCGGGCCGTGCAAGGCCATGGCACCGGCTCTCGATCAGGTGGCGGAAGCCATGAAGGACAGCGTCAAGGTTGTCAAAGTCGACGTCGACCAGAGCCCTGGCATTGCGCAGAAATACAACGTGCGCGCCATGCCGACGCTGATGGTTTTCCGCAATGGCGAAGTCGCCGCCCAGCATGTCGGAGCGTTGACGCAGCGCGCATCGCTGGAAAAGTGGCTGAACTCGACAATGGTGGCGTAATTTACGCCATGTCGCGCTGACTTCCGCTCATTTGATCGATCGGCGGGCAAGTCGGATGAAATCGAAAATTGAGAAGCCGGGCCCTGTTTCATGGTCCGGTTTTTTCTTTGACTGCTTGCGCCTATGTCGGGGTTGGAAACTGAAAGCAGCCTAATTGGCCTGGGGCAGTACGCCTTCCTGGCGGGCGAGAACATAGCCTGCAAGGTAAAGAGACCCGCAGATCAGAATGCGCTTTGGTCCGGGGTGCTCGCGGTCGAGAATTCGCAAGGCGCTTTCAAACGATGAGGCGACATGCGCGTTCAATCCGACCTGCTCGGCGGCTTCGACAAGAAACTCTGGCGGGTGGGGCTGTTCATGGGCGCCTGGGATCGGCACGGCCTGGAGAGAGCGCGCCAGCCCTGCAAACGGTGACAGGAAGCCTTCGGCGTCCTTCAGCCCCATCATGCCAACCACCAAATGCAGAGGCTTAGGGGCACGCTCTTCGAGATCTGCAAGCGTCTGCGCCAGAGCCCGACCGGCGGCGGGGTTATGCCCGCCATCAAGCCAGATCTCGGTTCCTGCAGGCATCATCTCGGGCAGTGGACCTGACACAAGGCGTTGCATGCGGGCCGGCCAGACTGTATTCGCCAAACCGGTCTCGATCGCCTGTTCGGTGACGCCAAAGGACGGTGGCAACTCCAGCGCGGCGGCAACGGCTGTTCCCGCGTTGATAATCTGATGCGTACCGACCAGTGCGGGCATTGGAAGATCGAGCAAGCGGCTCTCTGCGTGAACGACCAGCCTGCCGCGCTGCTCGTAGGCATCGAAGTCGCGCCCCCAGGCCGATAACGGCGCGCCGACCCGGTCGGCTGCGGCCTGGATGACCTGGCAGACTTCGTCGTCCTGGGCGGAAATAATGGCTTTGACGCCGGGCTTCAGGATGCCTGCCTTTTCGCCTGCGATCTTGGCCAGCGTGTCGCCAAGTTTGTCGGCATGGTCCATCGAGATGGGCGTGATAACGCTGAGTGCTGGCTTGGGAATGACGTTTGTTGCATCAAGACGGCCGCCGAGCCCGACTTCCAGGATCAATACATCGGCTGGTGTTTCGGAAAACGCCAGGAACGCTGCGGCCGTGGTGATTTCAAACTGGGTGATGTCATCGCCATCATTGACGGCCTGCGTGCGCATCAGGACATCGACCAGCCCCTCCTCGCTGATCGGAGCGGCCGTCTGGCCGGGGCGGGCCAGCACAATGCGCTCATGAAAGCGAATCAGGTGCGGGGAGGTGTAGACGTGAACGCGCTTGCCGGCTGCTTCGAGGATCGATTTCAGAAACGCAGTTGTGGAGCCCTTGCCGTTGGTGCCCGCAATATGGATCACGGGCGGAAGCGCTTGATGCGGGTTGCCGAGCTTTGCCAGCAGCTTCTCGATTCGCCCGAGCGACAGGTCGATCAGCTTGGGATGCAGGAGTTTGAGCTCGGCGAGGAGCTGATCGCTCGTCGGCATGGTGCAGCCTTCATGCAGGGGCAAACGTTGGGTGGCGTCAGGTCGGGTTGATCATTCTGGGTGAGGTGAACAAGCGTGTCACGCCCCACGTCGCCGATCATCCCATTGACCAGATCTATTGAACAGGGAGAAAACGGCGCTTTTCCCTCTCGTTTTGTGCAGGAGCGGTCAATTCTCGTTCGTTCGCTGGAGAAACCGCCTTTTCGCGCACGCAATTTTGTCTAGCTGCCGGACTTTGAGCCCGGCGATGATGTCGCTGATGGCTTCGGCTTGTCGGCTTCTTTGCCAGACGAGCCTGCCGAGGTGCCGGCAGCCTTTTTATCAGCCGGGGCCGACTGGGCCGACGTAGAAGCGTTGCCTGGCTTACCGCCCGTCGCACTGCTGCCCGGCTTTTGGTTCTGCTGCGCCGGTTTGTTTGCTTTCGCGTCTTTTTGCGAAGGCTCGATGTCGATTGCATCCTCATCGGGTGCGACGGCGTGATGGGCCTCCCCATTCATCGACTTTACTTCGCGCCGGTTCTGTTTTTCGTCCGTTGCGGGATTATTCATCAGAAGCCGGGAGAGGCGCGACAAGGTCTCGCGCAATTGGTGGCGGTGGACGACCATATCGACCATGCCGTGCTCGAGAAGATATTCAGAGCGCTGGAAACCTTCGGGGAGCTGTTCGCGGATGGTCTGCTGGATCACGCGCGGGCCGGCAAAGCAGATGAGCGCACCGGGTTCTGCGATATGAACATCGCCCAGCATGGCGTAACTCGCCGTAACCCCGCCGGTGGTCGGATCGGTCAGAACGACGATGTAGGGCAGGCTGTTTTCGCGCAGACGCTGCACGGCAATGGTGGTCCGCGGCATCTGCATCAACGACAGGATGCCTTCCTGCATGCGCGCGCCGCCCGAAGCTGCAAACAGGATGAACGGCGACTTCTTCTCAACAGCGCGCAACATGCCCGCGATGATCGCCTCGCCAGCGGCCATACCCAGTGAGCCGGCCATGAACCGGAAGTCCTGGGCTGCGGCGACAACGAAACTGCCGTCGAGATATCCTTCACCGACCAGGATCGCATCGTCGAGCTCGGTGGCGGCCTTGGCATCCTTGAGCCTGTCGGTGTAACGGCGGCCATCGCGGAATTTCAGTGGATCGACGGGGGCTCCTGGAACCAGAACCGTTTCGAAAACAGCATCGTCGAACAGATGCTCAAGCCGCTGCGCAGCGCTCATCCGTTCATGGTAATCCGAGCCGGGGAACACGAACTGGTTCGCTTCCAGGTCCTTGTAGAAGACCATCTGACCCGTCATCGGGCATGTGCGCCAGAGGTTGTCGGGCACATCGCGCTTCGTCGTCAGGAAGCTGCGGATCTTGGGACGGACGAGATTATTGATCCAGTTCACTACGGAAAGGCTCCTAACCCTTCGTGGCCATTTCAGGTGCGGTCAACCGGCCTGCCTCAGACTGCGATGAGACCCGCGGGCGTCAGACTTGCCACTTAATGGCCTGCATGTCGCGGTTTCGCGATATAAAGCCGCTGCAAAGCCGCTAGCTTTTGAGCACTCGGCTCGGGCACACGTTTCGACAATTCAGTTCTAGCACACAGTGTTAGCACACACTCTTAGCACACTCGCGCGTGAAAAAACGCCGCCTCTATCTGCAACGGTTTATGCGAGTTGCAAACCCACGACGAACCAATCTCCAAGCTGCAACCTTATGAAATTGCATGATAAGTCCTATCAGCAGCGCCATGTGATGAATGAGCGGACGGCGGCATCTAGCCGTTGGGTACGCCCTGCCTCTCAGCCGGGGCGTGGGCCTTGCCGGTTTTCCGGCCGTTCAGCCGCGCAGAGCTTCCGACAAATCCTTAACCAGATCTAAGACTGCGCTTGCCGTTTTACCAGTCGCCTTGCCGTTTTCGTCCAGGCTTTCGGCGATGGCCGTGACCAATGCCGAACCAACAACGACGCCATCTGCCCCTTTGGCAAGGGCCCTGGCCTGTTCACCTGTTCGCACGCCGAAGCCCACACATACGGGCAGGTCGGTGGATTGCTTGATGCGGGCGATCTGAGCATGCACATCGGTCGCTACGGGAGCAGCCGCACCGGTGATCCCGGTGATCGACACGTAATAGACAAAGCCCGACGTGTTCGCGAGAACGGCAGGCAGCCGCTTTGCGTCAGTCGTGGGTGTGGCCAGCCGGATGAAGTTCAAGCCGTGGCGAACGGCGGGGAGGCAGACCTCCTCGTCTTCCTCGGGCGGTACGTCGACGACGATCAGGCCGTCCACTCCGGCGCTTGCCGCTTCCGACAGGAACGCCTCGGTCGGATAAACATAGATGGGGTTGTAATAGCCCATCAGAACGAGTGGCGTCACGTCGTCCTTGGCACGGAACTCGCGAACGAGTTCAAGCGTGCGCTTCATTGTCTGGCCCGCATCGAGCGCACGAATGGACGCTGCCTGAATGGCCGGGCCATCGGCCATCGGATCGGAAAACGGCATGCCGAGTTCGATCACGTCGGCACCAGCGCCTGCCAGCCCCATCAGGATCTCGCGCGAAGTTTCGTAGTCAGGATCGCCAGCCGTGACGAATGTCACAAGTGCTGCCCGGCCCTCGGTTTTGAGCGCTGCAAAGCGCTTGTCTATGCGTGTTTGTGTGGTCATAGCCGTGTTCTTGGCGTCCGCCGCCGCTCTGGTCAAGTAGGCATATGCGAACGTATGAGAGCAGGGTCGGATTTGACGGATTCAACCCAGCTTTCCCGGCCTGCTCGGGCAATCTGGTAATGGGCCTGTTTTCCGCTTTCGAGCGCGCTCCGGTCCATCAGCCAGCATACGCCACCACGACGATGCCCAGCGCAATGACCACGGCCCAACCCAGCCGGTGCAAAAAGCGCGCTTCACCAAGGACCACGGCTGCCAGCAGGACCGACACCGGGATCGATGCCTGACGAACGGCGCTGGTGGCGGCGGCGTCTGCGCCGGACTGGAAGGCCAGCAATATCAGGTAGTAGGACACATAGGACGTGGCTGCAGCAAAGGCGACCCTGGCGAACCAATTGAAAGGCAACCTGGGTTTGATTGGATCGGAACCAGCGGGGTGCTGAGCGACGCGCGCGCCGGATGCGTGAGAGCCAGCTTTTGCCGCATCGCCGGGCGTTTGCGTGCTTGGCTTAAAGGCATCCGGGATTATGCCCATCAGCACCAACGCGAAGAACGGCGTGACAATGGCGTAGACCCAAAACAAGAAGGCTGGGGCTTGCGCGCTCTTCATCGCGCTTGCATCGGCGATCGTGTAGGCCGCCGATCCGGCCATGGCGAGAATGGCCAGTGCCAAGGCCGGTGGATTGGCGAAGACTTTTCCCGGCTGGCGCTGGATCACGAAACCACCCAGCACGATGAGGAAAATGCCAGCCAATAATACAGGCGTGTAGGCGTGGCCGAGAAAAATCCAACTTACCGCTACGATCAGAAGCGGCGAGGATCTGATGATCGGATAATAGACGGACAGATCACCCAGCCGCAGGGCGGCCATCGTACCGAAATAATAGGCGGTAAGGCCGGCTGCCGAAATCGCCACGGCAGGCCAAATCTCCGGGGCCAGCGCAAGAGAGCCGCCTGCCCACGCAACCTGGAGTGCTGCGATTGCGACCCATGACCCCGTGACGCCGAGGTAGGCCCACTCCGGACGCGGTATCGACTTCAAGGTCAAGTCTCGCAGCGGATGAAGCAATGCCGACAACAAAATCAGTACGATCGCGTAGTGATCCATCGGCGAACCGTAATGAAAGTGTCGTCTGCTTCAAAGCCCGCATACTTGGGGTGCGCCTTTCAGCCGGGCGCGCCGTCCGGGGCATCGCGATCGTCAGCGCCCGGTGAGTTCGAATTTCAAACGGTCGCGGCGGTAGGATTTCACCGCGCAATCCGATCCAAGCCGGGGGGCCTGGCCTTCCAGGACAACGCCTTGTTCATCGGGGGACACGTTACCTGCCACGGGGTAGCCTACCTGTCCGCAGGATTTCGAGAACATATATGCCGTGCCCGAATAGGTGGCCCCGTCGCGACGACCGGCAAAAACCACATCGCCAGGGCGAGCGCCCGCATTCACCATTCCTGGGCGAGGCACTTCATAGATGAAGCGGCGCTCGGCACCGTTTGCTTCAAGACGCATCACCGAGCCGTTGTGGTTCCAGGCCGTTGACCCGCCTTGCGTTCCGCCGCCGGAATTGCCGCCAGTAGAACCCGTCTGGAACGTGACCACCTCGCGCTCGCAATTGTATGCGGCAGGCAGGCCATCGGCGGCGAACTCGCACAGCGCATCGACTTCAATCGGGCCGCCGCCAAGGTTGAACCTGATGCGGTGAACGTAACTGCGGCTTTCGAACTTGAACTTCTGACCGGCTGCAATGCAGTAACCGCGGCGCTCGGCGAGGATGGTTTTGCGAACGGACTGGTAGTCGATGGGCTGGCTGGATGACGTTCCGGTGGCATACAGTTCGTCGTCGTTGAGTTCGAACTGGCCGTCGGCCGTCCGGCACTGGTGGAGGAAGTCACTGGCGGCGGCTGGCAGAAGCGGGGCTGCCATCAAGACAGCCGCACTCAGTAGACCTGTTAAAACGCGCCACTTCATTTTGCCGCCTCCGTGAAAATCGAGTTACCCAGCCAATCGCTTCAAGCTGATATGGGCTGGCGATGACCGGAAGGGCCAACCCTTGTTTCGAAATAAGGGGCAACGGACATGAGCGGGCAATGAACGTCGAAAGATAGAAGCGTTGCCGGTCGCAGCACTTTGCCTTTCAAGCTGAGTTCGGCCCTTTCGGGAACTTTGGTACGTTTTCGTCGATCGGCTGCCAAGATGGAGCAGAACCCGTCCAGAATTGCGCCTGAACGGTGTAGAT
>CAYGRH010000028.1:0-17993 GCA_964352165.1 uncultured Hyphomicrobiaceae bacterium
TCGTCGCTGCCGTCTTCGCCTGCCGCTATGTCCGGGCTGGTGTAGAGCCGCGCAACGGCCAGCCGGAGAAACGTCGGGAGTTGCTCGGACTGGCGGAAGTAGGTGAGAGCGGCTTCGGTCAGGGGCTGGCCTTCGAGTGCCACGATGCCCTGATAGCGATCCATGTCGCCGCCAGGATCGATGGTCATTGCCAGATGCCCGTGACCCAGGAGATCGCCTTGTCCGGCCTGGCCTGTGCCGACTTCCAATCCGCTGATGCGCTCGGCGTCGAAGCTTGCGTAACCGCGCAGGCTGCCGGGGCTGTCGAAATTAACGACGAGCAGGCCCAGAGGGCCATCGGTCCTTGTCTGCAGGATCAATCGCGCATCGTACTTGAGCGCCGTACCTAACATCGCCGTCAGGGCGAGGGCTTCACCCAGCACCTTTGCAACGGGCTCGGGATAATCATGCCGTTTCAAAATCGCATCGACGGCTGGACCGAGGCGAACCACGCGGCCGATCACGCCGGACGTCAGCGTCTGAAACGGCAACACGACATCGTCACCGCTGAGCATCTGGCGGTGGCTGCCTTGTGGCCGGAATTCCTGGGGATCATCGCTCATGGTCTGTCTCCGCCGGCAATCGCCGAGGTCAAAGCCTGCCGCCGTCTCCGGTTGAAACGAAACAAGCGACTGGCCGCTCCCCTTGGCGAGGCAGGCCTAGGGGGCACATGCCGTCAAGCTCCAAGGCACCATGCCAGTATAGCTTTTTGCGCGTGCAGGCGGTTTTCGGCTTCGTCGAAAATCACCGAGCTGGGCCCGTCAATCACCTCGGAGGTGACTTCGTTGCCGCGGTAGGCCGGCAGGCAATGCATAAAGATCGCATCCTTGCCGGCCTTGGCCATCAGGGCTTCGTCGACCCGGTATGGCGATAGCAGCTTCTTGCGGCGCGCAGCATCGTCTTGTCCCATTGAGACCCACGTATCTGTGACAACGCAATCGGCTCCCGCAACGGCCCTCGCGGCATCTGTCGTCATCGACACATCGCCGTTGTGCTTCTTGACCCAGTCTAGAACGCTGGCATCGGGCATGAGTTCTTCGGGGCAGCCGAGGCGGAGCTTAAAGCCGAAGCGGACGGCTGCATGCATCCACGAGTTCGCTACGTTGTTGCCGTCGCCGACCCAGGCCACCGTGCGGCCGGTGATGGGCCCCCGTGCCTCTTCGAACGTCATGATATCGGCCATCACCTGACACGGATGACTGTAGTCGGTCAGGCCGTTGATGACGGGGACTGTCGCTTCCGCGGCCAGTTCGTTCAAAGCCTCGTGGCTGTTGGCGCGGATCATGATTGCGTCGACGTAGCGCGAAAGTACGCGGGCGGTATCTGCGATGGATTCGCCGCGGCCAAGCTGCAGGTCCGTGTGGTTGAGATTGATGGTCTGGCCGCCGAGCTGGCGCATCGCCACGTCGAAGGACACGCGCGTGCGCGTCGAGGGCTTCTCAAAAACGAGAACGAGGATGGCATCCTCGATGCCCTTTGGGCGCAGCTTTTCAGGAACACGCTTGCCCGCGCGTTTCATGGCGTGCGCATTGTCTACGATCTGGCGCAGCGTCCCGGTGTCGAACTGATCGAGATCCAGAAAATGCCGGATCGCAGTTTGATGACTCGGTGGTTGACGGTTGGACATAGCCTGACGCCAGCTTTCAATATCTAAGATTTTCTAGGTAAGGGCGGATGGAGCGGCGACCTTGTCGAGCGCACGCGACAGTCGCTCGACACTGTCGACGATTTCTTCGCGCGTGATCGTCAGCGGCGGCAGAAGCCGCACGACGTTGTCGCCCGCGCCGACGAGCAGGAGCTTTTCGGATGCCGCCGCGGCCACGACATCGGGCACCGGAACGCCGAGGCGCAGACCTTTCAAAAGGCCCTGGCCGCGAATTTCAAGCACCTTGCCGGGATGGCGCTCCAAGAGTGCGCCAAGCGACTGATTGAGATGCGAGGCCTTGGCTTCCACGTCTTCGAGGAATCCCGGCTCAAGAACGATATCGAGCACTGCGTTGCCAACAGCGGTCGCCAACGGGTTGCCGCCGAACGTCGAACCATGCGTGCCGGGCTGCATACCGGCTGCGGCACGCTCCGTTGCCAGCACCGCGCCCAGCGGGAAGCCGCCGCCGATAGCTTTGGCAATCGGCATAATATCGGGCGTGACGCGGGCCCATTCGTGGGCAAACAGGCGTCCGGTCCTGCCGACGCCAGTCTGCACTTCATCAAAGATCAGCAACAGTCCATGCTCATCGCACAGCTCGCGAAGGCCAACGAGGCACTGAGGAGGCACAGTGCGTGCGCCGCCCTCGCCCTGCACCGGCTCTATCATAATGGCCGCGGTGTGAGGGCCGATGGCGGCTTTCAGCGCATCATGATCGCCGAATGGGACGTGATCGAAACCGTCGATCTCGGGACCAAAGCCTTCGAGATGCTTTGGGTTACCGCCTGCTGCAAGGGTAGCAAGCGTGCGGCCGTGGAAGGCGCCCGAAAACGTGATGACCCGCCAGCGCTCGGACGCGCCATTGACGGAATGAAAGCGCCGTGCGGCCTTGATCGCACCTTCGCAAGCTTCCGCGCCGGAATTGCAGAAGAAAACCTTGTCGGCGAACGTTGCAGCGCACAGCCGCTCAGCCAGCCGCTCCTGCCCCGCCACTCTATAGAGGTTCGAAGTGTGCCACAGCTTGCCAGCCTGCTCGGTCAGGGCTGCGACGAGATGGGGGTGGGCGTGCCCGAGGACGTTGACTGCGATACCAGAGGCAAAATCGAGATAGCGCTCGCCGTCTTGCGAAATGAGCCAGGAGCCTTCGCCGCGTTCAAAGACGACATTCTGGCGCGCGTAGGTGGACATGACCGCCGATGATGGGCCGGATGGGCCGGAGCTGGCGCTCGCGTTGATAATGGCCTTCGCGGCCGGATCTTTGTGGCCTGCTCCAGAGGGAGTGGCCGACTTGTCCGTCGTGCCTTCGGGCATTTAAGCAGACACCTTGCGGGTGGAATAAAAAAAGCCGCCTTTGCCCGGCGGCCCTGTCTAATTTCGTGATAAGCGGCGTTTTAGCACCTGTCAACGCAACGCTTACCGGAAGCCGATTCCGGCCTGGGGGCAACAGTTGCGCCTGCACGATATCGTTAAAGAATCCAGGGACTTCGAATCATTCTGTTGCTGCAGCGCCACGATCCACATGTCAAGGGAGTGGCGAGGGGGTTGCGGGCCTTGCTGATCGAATCCCCGATGTTGTAGCTTGTCGAAGTCTGGCCACGAGATGTCGCGTAACGACGTCTCCTGTATTGCTTAAGTGTTCCTGGCCGACGCGCGTTGCGGACCGTGTTTTGTTTGGTCCCATCATTAAGACTTCGCGTGTGTAGCGTTAAGCGTCCCCAAACCAAGTTTCAGCGTTTGTAGTCCCGGCCAGGTGAGAAACCTGCGCGCCTGCGTTATTGCGCATGTCGCAGCATCTTCTTTGCTCCTGTTCCGGAACCTGGATCCGCGTTGCCTAATCAAGCAGCGGGATCGTGATGTGATTCTGCTAAGGAGCAACAAGTATGGCCTGGACTGATGAGCGCGTCGACATGCTCAAGAAACTGTGGTCGGAGGGCTTGAGCGCAAGCCAGATCGCAGGCCGTCTTGGTGGCGTAACGCGCAATGCCGTCATCGGCAAAGTGCACAGGCTCGGGCTTTCGGGCCGGGCAACGACATCACGGATGAAAACACACCGCCCGCGCGCAAGGCTCGCCGGCGCCCAGAAGCGGCAGGTGAAGTCGCGCTTTGCGCAATCGGGAAATCCCGCCGTGCGCGCGCTTTATCACCCAGAAGCCGAACCGTTTATGCCGCAGGCCGAAGAGCTTGTTATTCCGCTGGCTGAACGTAAATCCATCCAAACGCTTTCGGAGTCTAGCTGCCGGTGGCCGATCGGCGATCCCCAGCACTCCGAATTCCACTTCTGCGGCAAGGGAAAGGTTCCCGGTTTGCCGTACTGCGAGCACCATGCACGCCGTGCCTTCCAGCCGCCGCAGCCACGTCGCCGCGAGCGCGAACTGGTTCCAGCACCCGTCAAGGCGGTTACTGCGGACAGCGATAACGAGCCGGCCGACGCCTGATTGTTTGTTTCAGGGGGGGAAGACTGTCGCTTCGCGACGGTCAATTTGAAAGTTGCAGCCAGCGCGAGAGCGCCCGGCAGCGGGGGAGGAAGCCGGGCCAAGCGAGGGTGGCCCGGCTTTCTTATTTTTGGCCGGGCCCAGACCGGGCAGTCTTCATGGATCGTCAGTTGGTCGGGCGCTCGCCGAAAACGTAGCCTGCGCCGCGCACCGTGCGGATAGGGTCGCTTTCCTTGCCGCGGATCAGTGCTTTTCTCAGACGGCCGATGTGAACGTCGACGGTGCGTTCATCGACGTAGGCGTCATGCCCCCATACGCCGTCGAGCAACTGGCCTCGCGATAGGACGCGGCCAGGACTTTCCATTAGGTATTCCAGCAGCCGGAACTCGGTCGGACCCAGGCGAACTTCACGCAATCCCCGCATAACGCGGTGGGCTGCACGATCGAGTTCCACATCAGCTACGCGCAGGATTTCGGCAACGCGGTCTGGAGCGGCGCGCCGCAGGATCGCCTTAACCCGCGCCATCAGCTCAGGCACGGAGAACGGTTTGACGACATAGTCGTCGGCACCGGTCGAAAGGCCTCGAATGCGGTCGCCTTCCTCGCCCCGTGCGGTCAGCATGACGATGGGAATGGCTTTGGTATCAGGTTTTGAGCGCAGCCGTCGGCACAACTCTATGCCCGAGACGGTGGGCAGCATCCAGTCAAGCAACACCAGATCAAAGCTGTCCTCGGCGACCAGCATTTCGGCTTCTTCGCCCGTCTCCGCATGTGAGACAAGGTAGCCTTCGGATTCCAGGTTGTAGCGGAGCATTTCCGCTATCGGGACCTCATCCTCGACGATCAGAACCTTGGCCGTCATTTGTGGGGTTTCCCCTTGTGACTAATTCCGCCTCATCAGACGGCATTCCAGGGCCCTTCTGGGCTTGCTGCTATTTCTGCTTGATCAGCGTCGTTGCCGTGTCGTCGCCCTTGGGGCGGTTGTCCAGGATCTGCTCGCCGCGCACGATGAAGTGGATCGTCTCGGCGATGTTGGTCGTGTGGTCGCCGACGCGCTCGATGTTTTTTGCGCCAAACAGGAGATGGGTCGACAGCCCGATATTGCGCGGATCTTCCATCATGTAGGTAAGTAGCTCGCGAAACAGAGAATTGTACATCGCGTCGATCTGCTGGTCGTCGCGCCAGACGGCAATCGCTCGATCGGGGTCGCGGTCTGCGTAGGCGTCCAGAACTTCCTTGAGCTGGCGAAGGGCAAGCTCCATCATGTGACGCATACCGGTCATCAGCGGCTTGGGATGTTGTTCGCTGGCGATGGCCAGCGCACGCTTGGCCATGTTCTTTGCCAGGTCGCCGATGCGTTCCAGATCGGTGGTGATACGCAGGGCCGCCATGATGTGGCGAAGATCGTCGGCTTTGGGGTGGCGACGCGCGATCATCGAGACGACCTGGGTTTCGATCTCGCGCTCCAGCGCATCGATGCGCGCATCGCTTGCGACAACGGTGCTTGCAAGCGTCGGGTCGCGGCGTTCCAGCGCATCGAAAGCCAGGCCGAGGATATGTTCGGCCTGGCCGCCCATGTGGGCGATCTTTTTGTCGAGGAGATCAAGTTCCTGGCTGAACGACAATTCTGTGCGTTCCTGCATCTTTTTTTGAACTCCGCAGCCGCCGGATCGCGGCCGTTGATCGTCTGGAAGGTACGCGGCGGATCAGCCGAAGCGACCGAAGATGTAGTCCTGCGTGCGCTTTTCTTTCGGGTTTTCGAAGATCTGCTTCGTGTCACCGTATTCGACCATATAGCCGACGTGGAAGAACGCTGTTTTCTGCGAAACGCGCTGAGCCTGCGCCATCGAGTGCGTCACGATCATTATGGTGTAGTTCTCGCGCAGTTCGTGCATCAGCTCTTCGACCTTTGCGGTGGCAATCGGGTCAAGAGCGGAGCAGGGCTCGTCCATCAGGATCACGTCAGGCTTGGTGGCAATGGCGCGGGCAATGCAAAGGCGTTGCTGCTGACCGCCGGATAGTCCCGTGCCCGGCTCATGGATCCGGTCCTTGACTTCGTTCCACAGTCCGGCGCGCTCAAGGCTCGTCTCAACGAGTTCTTCCAGGCCTGCCTTGTCCTTGACGAGGCCGTGGATGCGCGGGCCGTAGGCGATGTTGTCGAAGATCGATTTCGGAAACGGGTTCGGCTTTTGGAAAACCATGCCGACGCGGGCGCGCAATTCCACGACGTCGAGGTCTGGATCGTTGATGTCGCGGCCATCGATGCTGATGTTGCCGGTGACGCGAGCAATCGGGATGGTATCGTTCATGCGGTTGATGCAGCGCAGGAACGTCGACTTGCCGCAACCGGACGGGCCGATGAGGGCCGTCACAGCATTGCGAGGCACATCAAGCGACACATCGAACAACGCCTGCTTCTCACCGTAGAACACGCTGACGTCTTTCGACTTCACCTTGATCGCGGTTTGGTCGACGGAGGGTTTGTTGAGCGGTGCGGCAGCTTCGGGAGCGACTGCTTCCATCGTGTGATCCATTTTCATTCGTCCTTTTGCGTTACCACTTACGCTCGAGTTTGCGCCGTAGATACACGGCCATAAGATTCATTACAATCAGGAAGCCCAGGAGCACGAGGATGCCTGCGGATGTGCGGGCAACGAAGCCTCGTTCCGGGCTATCGGCCCACGAGAAGATCTGGGTCGGCAGTGCCATCGCCGGCTGCATTAAACCAACGTTCTCAACGCTGGGAATGAACGCATTCATGCCGATGAGCAGCAAAGGTGCCGTCTCTCCAAGAGCCTGAGCCAAACCGATAATCGTGCCCGTCAGAATGCCCGGCATGGCCAGCGGAAGCACATGATGGGTGATGACCTGATGCTTTGAAGCACCAACGCCTAAAGCGGCCTCGCGTATCGAGGGAGGCACCGCCTTCAAGGCAGCCCGCGTCGCCACGATGATGGTCGGCAGTGTCATGAGTGCGAGCACCATGCCTCCAACAAGGGGGATGGAACGAGGCATGCCGAATGTGTTGATGAATAGCGCGAGTCCCAGCAGGCCGAACACGACCGACGGCACTGCGGCCAGATTGTTGATGTTAACCTCGATAAGGTCGGTCAACCGGTTCTTTGGAGCGAACTCCTCGAGATAAACAGCGGTTGCGATCCCGATCGGGAAGCTCAAGAGGAAGCACACGAGCAACGCCAGGAACGTACCCGAAAGAGCGCCGGCCAATCCCGCCAGCTCCGGGAAGCGGCTGTCGGCATTAAAGAACAGCTCCCAGGTGAAGGGCGTGGAGACCAGGCCGCGCTGTCTGAGAGAGTCGAACCATACGAACTCATTGTCGGAGCTGAACCGGGGATTGCGCATCTTGGCTTGCCCGGATTGCAGAAGATGGTCGTAGTGCTCGGAGAGTGGCAGATTTATTTCGATGGCCTTGCCGACGAGTTTTGGCTCAGCAAGAACCCGGGCTTTCAGAACGTCGGCAGCCGTATCGGACAGAATTTCCTGGTAGGAGAGAATGAGTTCACGAGGGAAGAAAGACTTGAAGCCCTCGTTGACCATTATCTGAGCGTCTGCGCTCTCCAGCGTTCCGTCCGCTGCAAACTTAGAGGGGTCCACATAGACTGTCGTTTTCACGACGCCTGCGCCATCTTGAACGCTGAGGACACCCTGTCTGGCTAGATTGCGGTAGAGCAAAATCCGGTCGCTCGACAACGCATCAATTTCACGCGGTATGACGCCCTTGTAGAGCTGGTCGAATGGGTCAGAGACAGGGACCGATACCTTGACCTGCTGTCCGATTTTATCGGTATTGCGGAGAACGTAATCCCTGACGATATAATCGGAGCCATTGCTCAGAATCTTGAACAGCGCGCGCTCGTCCTGGCGGCCCTCGACTTCCGGGAAGTATGCCTTGAAGGCGTCGCGAACGATCTTGCGATAATTGGCTGCGGCTGGGTTGGCCGGATCGATCCGGGCAGCATCAAGATCGAGAGACAATTCCACCTTCGTCGTCGTGAACGCCGAGGCTCCAGCGTAAATCAGCGAAGACAGAAGAATTCCCAGGAGAAGGATCGCAGTCGATATTGCCGCCAGTCCGTAGAATTGAAGGCGACGGTCTGCGCCATAGCGGCGCTTCACGCGCGTTTTCGCGGACCGCGAACCCCAGTCGTGCGCGTTCTCGGTAGAGGGCTGGATCGAAAGATCAGTCATATTGTTCCCTATACTTTCGAACGATGCGCAGTGCGATCACGTTGAGGACCAAGGTTGCGAGGAACAGCACCAAGCCGAGCGCGAATGCCGCGAGTGTCTTTGGGTTATCGAACTCGGTGTCGCCGATCAGGAGCGTCACGATCTGGACGGTAACGGTCGTCACGGGCTCAAGAGGGTTGAGTGTTAGAGATGCAATGATTCCGGCAGCCATGACCACGATCATCGTCTCACCAATGGCGCGACTCACGGCCAGCAGAATGCCGCCCATGATTCCGGGAAGGGCAGCTGGCAGAAGGACCTGTGTAATCGTCTCGCTCTTGGTGGCACCCAAGCCATACGAACCATCGCGAAGGGACTGCGGGACGGCTGCGATTGCGTCATCTGACAGAGACGAGATGAAGGGGATCAACATGATGCCCATGACCGCACCAGCCGCCAAAGCGCTGTTTGGCGCGATGGACAGCCCAATCAATTCACCGAACGAGCGCATTGCTGGCGCAACGGTCAACACGGCGAAGAAGCCGTAGACGACAGTCGGGATACCGGCGAGCACTTCAAGCATCGGCTTGATCACCGTGCGCGCTCTTGGCGAAGCGTACTCCGTCAGGTACACGGCGGAATACAGACCGATCGGCGTTGCGACCATCATTGCGATCAGAGCAATCAGAAGCGTGCCGACATAAACCGGTATTGCACCGAATGCGCCGCCCGACGTCACCTGGTCGGGGCGGATGGCGATCTGTGGCTCCCAGTTGAGGCCGAACAAAAAGCCAGTCGGAGAAACCATCGAAAAGAAGCGGATGGTCTCGTAGAGAAGCGACAAGACAATCCCCAAGGTCGTAAAGATCGCGACCAGCGAGCAAGCGATCATCAGCCCTGAAGCGATGCGCTCGACATGGTTGCGGGCCCGGAAGCGGGGCGCGAGCCAGGCGCGGGCCACGAGCAAGGCGATCAGCGAAAGACACAACGCGCTGACGAACATGGCCCACGATGAAATCGCGCTCCAAGAGTTGTAGCGTTCGGCGGCAGCAATAATCATGGCGTCGGGTTCACCAAATATATTGCCTTTGGCGACCGACTTGATTTCGCTCACGAGCAAATTGAGCTGGCCGGGATCAAGACCATCTGTACGGCTTTGAGGGAGGCTAGAGACGAGCAGCGTGTCTACGACGGTGCCCTGAAACGCCAACCACAAAATGACAAGAAGCAAGGAAGGGATACCAACCCAGGCTGCAACGAATGCGCCGTGGTAGCCCGCCAAAGAATGAATCGAAACGGCACCGGGAGCCGAGAGGAATGACTTGGCTTTGGTAAAGCCTACGAAGTAGGCGGTTGCTGTCAGGACTAGAAGGGACAGCAAAAGTAAACTCAGCATTCCGATTCCCCTCCCCGGGGGCTTCAGACGCCAAACCTGGAAACGGTCCGGCAAAGTTCAAGCGATTGCTTCAGCAATCTTTGGCGGCGGCTCCGAAACTGCGAAGCCGCCGCCAACGTTATTCACTCAGCAATCAGGCCACTCCGACTGCCTACTGAGCTGAAGCCATCTTCTTGGAGTTCAGCGCTGCGTCCTGCATTTCCTTCAGCTTGTCGGCTGGAAGAACAACGAGACCGCGCTCAGACAGGTAACCACCGTCGCCCATGGCTTTGTCCGACACGTATTCCTTGATGAAGGCTTCCATGCCGTCGATAACTCTGCGGTGGGCGTTCTTGATGTAGACATACAGAGGACGGGAGATGCCGTACGAGCCGTCGCCGATCGTGTCCATGGAAGGATCAACGCCGCCGATCTGAAGGGCCTGCAGCTTGTCCTGGTTCTCGAAGAGGAACGAGTAACCGAAGATGCCAACCGCGTTTGGATCAGCTTCAAGACGCTGAACGATCAGGTTATCGTTCTCACCAGCTTCGATGAAGGGACCGTCCGTCCGCATGGACGTGCAGTCTGCTTTCAAGCCCTTCTTGAATGCTGCCTTGTCCTTCTTCAGGTCGGCCCAGTAGCCGTCCTTGGCGGATTCGCAGGATTCATGGAAGACGAGTTCGACAAAGGCGTCGCGCGTGCCAGATGTTGGTGGCGGGCCATATGCGAGGATCGCCTGCTCCGGCAGGGACTTATCGACGTCCGACCACTTTTTGTAGGGGTTGTCGACAAGCTTGCCGTCTACCGGCACTTTCGCAGCTAGAGCTTTGTAGAGCTGCTCTTTCGTGACAGAGAACTTCTTGCCCTTGCGCGAGTTGGCAACCGACAGACCGTCATAACCAAGCAGCACTTCGGTAACGTCGGTCACGCCGTTCTTTGCGCAAAGCTCTTTTTCGGATGGCTTCATGGCGCGCGAAGCACCGGTGATGTCTGGATGGGCTTCACCAACGCCAGCACAGAAAACCTTCATGCCGCCGCCAGTACCAGTTGATTCAACTGTAGGGGCCTTGCCGCCTGTCTTTGCAAACTCTTCAGCGACGGCCTGGGTGTATGGGAACACCGTGGAGGAGCCGACGATCTTGATCTCGCGGGCAGTTGCCGCATCAGCAAACGAGAATGAGCCTGCAACGGCTGCCGCAGCCGCGAAGGCAATGAACTTGTGGTTCACGCTAATCTCCCTGATCGTTTTGATCTCTAGGGCATCACTACGGGTCACCCCGGCCGTATGCCGGGCCCCGCCCAGCGCCCTCGGCGCCGGTAAGACCAGGGTTTAGAGCAAGCGTATTTCGGCTTGATGTCAGTTTTTCTAAGGTTTTGCGTCACACCAACCAATTGATTTGGCAGGGATAGTTATCCACAACCCGGAAGGCGCGGAATTCAGGCCATCGGGGTCAGTTCATCGAGGATCACAGTGAACGTTGATCCCTTTCCAAGTTCGGAGCCGATGCGCAAATCTCCGCGGTGGCGCAGTACAATATGCTTGACGATGGCAAGCCCGAGCCCCGTGCCGCCCTTTTCACGGCTTGAGGCGACGTTGGCCCGGTAGAACCGTTCGGTCAGGCGCGGGAGGTGCTCGAGCGAAATGCCCGGCCCTTGGTCGATCACATCCACTGCGACGCGCGGACCGTGCCGCCCTTCTTGAGGTTCTTCGCGCACGACGATGCTGATGCCGCCGTCATCGCCCCCGTACTTTATTGCGTTCTGGAGGAGGTTTTGCAGAACCTGGATGATCTCGTCGCGATCTGCGCGAATGCGGACGGGGCGACCGAGGCGCGTCACGGAAATGTCGGTTCGCGAATGTTTCGCAAGCGGCTCAAGCGTCTGGGCAACCGAGGCCGCGACCTCGTTTAATTCGACGACACCGGTTGGCGGCAAGTGTGTACGCAATTCGATGCGGCTCAGCGATAACAGGTCGTCGATCAGGCGGGCCATACGCGAAGCCTGGGTCAACATGATCGCCAGAAACTTCTCTCGTCCGGCGGCATCGTTCCGGGCCGGACCTTGCAGGGTCTCGATGTAACCCATCAGGAGAGCAAGCGGCGTGCGCAGTTCGTGACTGGCATTGGCGACAAAATCCGACCGGGTCTGCTCCAGCTTATCCTGGGCGGTCAGGTCGCGGAACGTGACCAGGAGGGCTGGTAAGTCCGACTGAGCTGCGGGGACCGAGAGGCGGGAGATGGTTGCGGAAATGTGGCGTTCGACCGGCACGCGCTCAAGCACTTGCACAACGACTGCCGATTGTGCTGTCCAGGCGCGGTCAATGGCCTCCAGGAACTCGGGATTGCGTGTGACCTGGGCCACAGGGACGCCCATTCGCGCGGACGGAAACAGGTCGGGGATGCGGGCGTTGCAATGAACCACCGAAGCTGACCGATCCAGCGCCATTGCAGCGTCGGGGATCGCATCAATGACGATCCGCCATAGGTGGTCGTCGCCCGATGGTTGGCAGTCCGTAGACGAAGCGACCTGCGGTGGCAAAGAGGGTGGCGGCATTGCGGCGGCAAGCATGAGAATGGGCGAGATGGCGTCCAGAGGGTGAGGACCGGCAGCCTCTTGAAACGCCGTTACGACGCTTGCGAGTTGCGCAAGCCACGCGGAGAAATCGGATGCAACGGCCATCAACATGCGTGTGTTTACTCCGCGAGAGCTTGCCTAACGGGACAATGAGCAGTTCGATGTTGCATCGGCGAACTCGCGCACTCCCGGTTGCCTTCCACTGCCCCAGGTTAGCTGGGGCCTGATTTAGTGGTTCGACATTGTTATACATGAACGCGCCAACCGATTGGCGAACTGCCGCAACAACAAGGATATAATGATGCCAAGCAAGGGGCAGGCGAAGTTCTCAAATAAGAAGGCCGCCGCGAGCGGCAAGGGTCAAAAAGGTTCGGCCAAGGCGCGAGACAAGAAATGGCTGGGTGAATTCTCGCTTGATGACCCCAAGCTGCCTGACGAGATCGACGACCGTGCTTTGGTGTCGGGCGGCTATCCTTATGAGAACGGCCTGAAGAAAAAAGATTACGAAGATGAGCTGAAACTGCTGCAACTCGAGCTTTTGAAACTGCAATCGCATTCGCTGGCGACAGGCGAACGAATGGTGATCGTGTTCGAAGGGCGGGATACGGCTGGCAAGGGCGGCACCATCAAGCGGTTCATGGAGCATCTCAATCCGCGTCATGCCCGGGCGATTGCGCTGTCGAAGCCGACGGAGGCCGAGCGCGGGCAGTGGTACTTCCAGCGATATGTTCCGCACATGCCAACGGCGGGCAACATCGTTATGTTCGACCGCTCCTGGTACAACCGCGCCGGTGTCGAACGGGTCATGGGCTTTTGCACCAAGGATCAGCTTGCAGACTTCCTGCGCGAAGCACCGCAATTCGAAGGCATGGTGGTGCGAGATGGTATCCGGCTATTCAAGATCTTCCTGACCATCGGGCAGGAAATGCAGCTCTCGCGTCTGCATGCGCGACGGCACGATCCCTTCAAGCGCTGGAAGCTTACGGATATGGACCTGAAGGCCGTCGATCGCTGGGACGCCTACACGGAAGCGTTTGACGAATTATTCCGGTTTACCCACACGAGCGTCGCGCCTTGGACCGTCGTTCGCGCGAACGACAAGAAGCGTGCGCGGCTGGAAGCCATGCGGCACGTGCTATCAAACATGGAGTATGAGGGCAAAGATGCTGCCGTTGCCAAGGCACCGGATCCGAAGATTGTGGGCAGTGGCCCTGAATTCTTTCATGGCCTCGATGCAGCGCAGGACGGGACGTAGGTTCGAGATGATCTGAACACTCCGCCCTTGTTTTGCCCGCGTCAGGTATGTCCTGGATAAATCCGGAAGTCCTAATTGCGCGCGAGAATCCCGGGCGTGACCATGCCCATAATCTGTTCGGCGTAAGCATCGTCGAGCGGGGCTCCGTCGCGGGACAACAGCCGGTACCAGAAGGCACCGAAAATAAGGTCGAGCACGGCGTCGCGGTCGAGGTCGGCTCGGAATGTGCTATCTGCGATGCCACGATCGATGATCTCCAGCATCAGTCCTCGGCGCATGGTCAGGAACACATTGTAGAACTTTTCCCTGAAGGCCTCGTCGGACTGGCTCTCGGCAATCAACGCGCGAAGGCCGCGCGCGTGTGTCCGGTTACGATGTGCGCGCAGCAGCCGCTTCAGGAAATCCTCCAGATCGGCAAGGGCATCGACCGACGGCGGAACGGCTGGAACGCGGCGAAGCCCCTCGGCGCGATAGGCTTCCAGGATCAGGTCAGCCTTCGACGGCCACCAGCGATAGATCGTCGGTTTGCCGGCCTTGGCGAGGCTGGCGATTTTCTCAATCGTGACGTTCTTGAAATCCTCTGTATCGAGAAGCTGAACTGCTGCATCGAGGATCGCCTGGTGGCAGGCTTCGCTGCGCGGGCGACCGGCTGACCTTGCCGGCTTCCTGGACTTGGTCTTTTTGACCGGTGCCGGTTTCGCAGACTGCGCAGTATCGGCGGTGTCGGCGGACCTTTGGCCCATCTCGCCAACCTTGCCATCGTCTGAAGTCATTGAATTCGCCTTTCGCAATTTCAGCGTTGGCCGGTCACTAACGCTTCAGATTCCGCCACGGACGCGCGAGCGACACAGCAACACCGCCGATGCACCCGGCCAACCGGGAAACCATTACATAACGATACGTTTAGTATTTATATTGTGGCAGTATAGAAAAATCAAGGTGGGCCGACCATCCGGCTTCGTCACTATCGTTTTTTGATTTACCGGCGAGCAATGTGTTTCGTATCGAGGCGGACCGCAATGGTTTGCTTGCCATGCTCATCCGTTCAATGCGTACCGCGTCTCGCGTTAGCTTCGATGAAAGCGGGCTGATGGCACACAGGAGGTCGAACTTTTTTCCGGCATCCGTGCGGTTTGCAGCCCGAGGCATCCATGAGCCAAAAGCCCCCATTTGATTTTCGATCGCGAGAACCCGCGCCATCTGCTGCGCGGCGAGGCGTGCTCTGCGGCTTTTCCAATGATGAACGCGGCGTGACGGCTATCTTATTTGCGCTCCTGCTCATTCCCATGCTCGGCATCATTTTCGTGTCCATGGATTACGGACGCGCCAGTCGTACAAAGCACGTCCTGGAGAACGCCGCAGATGCAGCAGCCTTCACGGCGGCCACGCGCCTGTTGGAGGGAAAAAAGGTGGTGCGCCAAGCATTCGAGGCTTCGTTTCGTGCAAACCTGCCGGAAGACCTGAAGGACATTCCCTACGACCTGGAAGTTGGGACCAGCGACAAGTTCCTGAAGGTCTCGATGGTCACCAAGATCCCGACGACGATGATCGGCCTCCTCGGCATGACGAAAATCGAGGTGACGGTCGAGGCGGAAGCGCGCCGGCCAGAACCCAAGGCCGTTCCCATTCAGGAGCTTCCGCCGGCATTCGAAGAGATCGAAAAGAAGATGCCGCCGGGATTGCGCGATGAACTGCAGCGCAAGCTGTCAGCGGCAGGCGCGTCGCGCGAGGTTCTCGATCAACTTCCAAACGAGGATGAATTGCGCCCACAGCTCGACAATGCCCGACGGCAGCTTGAATCCATCAGAATGCATCTGCGTTGACGTGCCGGCTCGTTCGTTTGAGGCGGACCTGGCGCTCGCATCAACGCACGAGAAAAAGCGGGCAACCCAGCGCGGTCGCTAAAGGACCCATGTCGTTAGAAGGCACGACAATCCCGCCAAAGCGCGACAACACAAAACGCGGCGCACGCTTACGGAGAACTTCCGCAATTTCGATCGGCTGCCCGGTGCCCAACGCCACGATGTCCATCGGCCTTGCGGAAAATCCTTCGACAAAGCGCCGTGCCTCGCCTTCCAACCACTCCTGATCCTCGCGTGCTTCCGCGGCAATCAGCAGATCAATCCCGCAACCCAGCGAGGACGCGAGGATGCGCGCTGCGCGCGACATTGCAGACATACGATCTGCGTCCTCAATGAGGACGGCTACCCGGCCTGAAGCGGGCGAAGCATTCGGGCCGACAACAACGATGCCGGTTGCGTCGCTCGCCTGATCCAGGATCTGCTCGATGACGCGGCCCGAATGTGCGTTGAACGGCTCGGCCAGCACGATGACATTCCAGGGGCCTGATGCCGAACATGATCTTGCCAAAACTTCGACCGGCTCGCCCTGCACGACGCGCAACGACGCGGGTACGCCTGCGTCATGTCCGGCTGCTACGACCAGTCGGCGCAAGGCGAGATAGGAGAGGTGCACGTCCTGTGCGATGCCTGCAACGGTGAGATCGGATCGGCCATCACCGCGAAGGGACATGCGATAGGCGTTCTCGTGGGCGGCAAAATCGATCAGCCGCTGATCGCGGATCACCACGCCTTCTATGCGCGAGTCAAAAGCGCGCGCGACCTGGGCTGCCGCCTTCAGGGCCAACGGGCTCGCGGCGGGCCCGGCGTTGGAGCAGAACACAACGCAGCCTCGGGATTCAGTGGCCTGTGCGACGTGGGCGATCATGCCGAGGCCTTTTTGCCGCCGGCTGAAAACCTAGCAAGGCCGCGGACTACGTCTGGCATCCACGCTGGTTCGTCAATCGCATCTGCTGTTGAGCCGGCATCGCCACCGGCTTGCTCGGCTGCACCAGAACCGCTGCCGCTTAGGATCGTGAAGGCTTGGCGGACATCGCGTGCAACCCAGACATTGAATATGCCGGCTTTGGCGGCTTCGACCACGCGGGCAGCAAGCATCAGCCGCGGTTTGTCACTCGCGGCGATCACGACGCCTGCCGGGCAGGGAGACTGACCTTCATCCGGCCCGGCCTGGGTCATCGCGTCGAATGCGAATTCGATGGCATCGTTGATACGCGGCAGCGAACCCAGTTCGCCGGACGGTCGCAACGTAGCAGCGAGCACGATACGCTCATTGATCGGGGTTTGCGACAACGTTGATAGAAGCGCACAAAATTCGGCGACTGTCCCGCCAGAACTCGGTCCCGCACCGGCCGTCGACCCACCAAGATTTTCGTCATGGGCGAAGAGTGCCGATAAGGCAATCGCCGTTCCAGGCTCGAAGGTGGAGACAAGCGCGCTCCATACTAGAGCCGATGAAGTTTTTCCGGTTTCGGTTTCTTGGGTTGAGACGGAAACGGATGAGAAATCCTTGGGACGGCCATCACCTTGCGAAAGGCTCGCGGTGACGCTGGCCAGCAGTGGGCATGGCCGGGATTGCGCGCAGCAATGGTCCTCTTGCGACGCTGCAAGATAAGTTGCGCGACCTATTGTAGGAACGGGGTTCTCAACGCCCGGCCATACACCCGACTGAGGAGCTGGAGCCCAGGCACGGCGGCGGGTTTCGTCAGCTGCGAGCGCGATGTCACTTCGCTCGATCTTTGCGCGCGCTTCTCCGGCGGCGCGAGCGTCGGCTTCGCGCAGAAGTGCTGTGAGGGCATCCATGTGCAGGGCCATGCGGCCGGGGACAGCCGCCACGCGCACGGCCTCGTCGATCAGGCAGGCCACGGCATCCGCGGTCACTGGCCTGAGTTTCTCACGGCCCGAGCAGATGGCGACAAGCTTTGAAAAATGACTGTAGGCATCGCCGTCAATAGCAATCGCTTCGGCAAATCCGGCTCTTGCCGAGAGCAGAGAGATGAGCGCGGGATCGCAAGCATTGAGGGCTTCAGCCACGCGCGGTTCGGCGATCACGATAACGGTTGCTTCAAGCGGGACGGGTTCGGGATCAAGGCTGGCGAGCGCTGCGGCACGTTCGGGGCCGCGACCGCGCCGAAAGCCGATACGGCGCGAACGCAGCGCCTCGAGCAACGCCTGGCGTTCGGCTGGGTCGGCCAGCAGATCGCTCGCCTCGATAATGAGGACGCCGCCGTTTGCGTTGTGCAACACACTTGGGCGAAGCTGGAAGATATGGGGACCGCTGCCTGACCTGTTGCCGCCTCCGGCAATCGTGCCGGACAGGGTCTGTGATAGGGGATCGAAAACGTGGACAGGGCTCGATGATGATTGTGCATCCGCCACCACCAGCACGCCGTAGCGTTGAAAAATTTCCGGTTCTTGCCTGCCTGAAGTTGCAGGCGTCGCGTCGCGAAACAACGCGACGTTTTCGACAAGGTCGACTGCAAGTTCGGAGAGGTAATGCTTCAAGCCATCGAGGTCAGAAAACTCTTCCAGGAACTCGTTGATGGTTGCCGCCACGATGGGTTCGGCGATGTCGGCATCAAGTTCGGCGAGACGGACGCGGCGCGCGCGCTCGGCTTTGGGTTCG
>CAYGRH010000029.1:0-10424 GCA_964352165.1 uncultured Hyphomicrobiaceae bacterium
GATCGTGATCCAGCGCACTTTGCCGCCGATCCGCTTCTGCACGAAGAAGATGGGTGCGCCGCGCTGCCGGCGCACGCCAAAGCCCTTGACCGTGGTGTCGCGCACCAGTTCGCCCAGCTCCAGCCCATCGACAACCGTCTTGGAGATGTTGAGTGTCCGGCTTTTCGCCCGCTCCATAGTGGTTTTCGTCTCCAAATAACTGTTTGCTAGATGTTTGCTAGCGCTTCGAGCGGACGGTCGGCACCCCACCGCATCCGCTAGATGCACCATCCAAGCAATTGATTGTGCTATTTTTTCACGAGCGACGAATGACCTCCGTCCTGAAATCGAGCGTTAGATCCAAAACACACTTTGGTGGCTTCCAGTGGGGACATCCGATCCGGAAAGTGGAAGTCGCTACCCGTGACTCTGGTGGCCAGTCTAGCAAACAATTAGCAAACATTACAGCGAGAATGCATGAGAACATCTGAGGGCACTTGAGGAGCAAGCCGTTGATAAATAAGGAAATACACGGGAACAAAAGTACATGCTTTGTTCTACATTTCATTACTACGAATCTGGGGGTCGGGAGTTCGAATCTTCCCCGGTGCGCCAATGAAATCAATGACTTATCGCTTTCTCAAAGCCCCCCCAAAAAACTGGCATAACAACCGATTAGCGACCCAAATAGTCGGCTTGGGTTGATCGTATCTGCTGCTCGACCGGCGAACGGTTTCACTCAGTCAGTCGTTCGCAGCGCTACGAGGCTGACGCTTTGGCGAATAGGAAAAAAGCGGACTTAACCAATCTCTTTGACTTAGCCGGAACACAGTCTGCTTCGGCCAACTGCGGACAAAGCTAGCGCAGCGCGGAAGCTCACTGATCACACATCGCTGGCCTGAGCAGGTGCAATATCACGCGTCAGCCTGAAGGCAGCCATTGCATACAAAAGAACATAGCTGGTTGCAGAAGTCGCCGCACACGTAGCCGGAAACCGCAGAACCGTCCTGCTACGACTTGCCGCCTGCCTTGACTTCTGCAAACCTGAAAACTCAATTAGTCCAGTGCTGCAGCGGGCATAGCTTCGCCTATCAACCACTCAACTTTGCAATTTGCAGTCACAAACATTAACTGCGGAAGCGCGGACATGTTCCCATTATCGAAGCTCTTGTCACACCTGATTCAGGCCGGCACCCTCACCGTGAACGACGCGGAAGATGGCATGCACGTTTTTACGGGCAGTGCGCCAGGTCCATCTGTCAACATGAAGCTAAGCGATGCGCGCCTATATAGATCGTTGTTCTTCAATCCGGAGCTTGCTGCCGGCGAAGCATACATGAACGGTACGCTCTCATTTCCCGGCTCGTCTCTGCGTGAATTTTTGAGCCTCCTATCGCTCAACAGAAATCGCCCTGGGGGAACACCCGGCACGTTTCATCGCACCATTGCCACGGTCTCTCGACAGTTCAAGCGCTTCCAACAGTCGAACCCCATCGGCAAGGCGAAGCAGAACATCTCTCATCACTACGACATCGGGAATGAGCTTTATCGCCTATTTCTGGACGATGGCCTGTTCTACTCCTGCGCCTACTTTGAGAATGACAACAGCACACTTGAGGCGGCGCAACGGGCAAAATGCAGACTGATTGCTGCGAAGTTGAGTCTGCGCCCAGGCCAGAAGATCCTCGATATCGGCTGCGGATGGGGCGGGCTTGCGATCTATCTCGCGCAGATGGAGGACGTTCACGTCCTTGGCGTCACGCTTTCGGAAAAGCAACACGCGCTTGCCGTAGAGCGCGCCAAGGCTGCCGGTGTCAGTGATCGTGTACAATTTGAGCTGCGGGATTATCGCGAGCTCGATCAGCAGTTTGACCGCATCGTGTCGGTCGGCATGTTCGAGCATGTTGGCGTCCAACGCTACGATGAATTCTTCGCCAAAGTGAACCAACTGATGCTGGACGACAGCGTCATGCTGCTCCATTCCATCGGCCATATGAGCCCACCGAGCACGGCGAGCCCGTGGCTGCGCAAATACATCTTCCCTGGTGCCTACTCGCCTTCGCTTTCCGAGGTTTTTCCCGCCGCCGAGCGCAACCGTCTGTGGGTGACCGACTGCGAATTTCTGCGGCTACATTACGCCATGACGCTGCGCCATTGGCACACGCGTTTTGAGAAGAACCGGGATCGGATCGGAGAGATGTACGATGAACGCTTCTGCCGCATGTGGGAGTTCTATCTGATCAGCGCCGAGATGATGTTCCGTACTGGTGCGCAGGAAGTTTTCCATATGCAGCTGTCTCGCAAGCGCGATGCCAGCCCGATCCGCCGAGACTACATTTTTGATGCCCTGGATCAGCTCAAGGTCCGCGAGGCGGAACGCCTCAAATAGCCGATAACCTGACAGGATCCATGCGCGTGAGACGGAACGCATCGTTGAGTTCGAAATGACGCGACAGGCAACTGAGCGGACTTCGGGTTTTGTTGCTGTGGACGGCTTCTCCGCAGCGGCGGGGTTGCCGCAATGATGATTGCGCAGGTACGATCATGATTCAGACGAGCGAACATCGAGACGGTCAAAACGATTGGACTTGATATCGCGAAGTCGGTGTTTCAGGTTCACGGGATCGACGCGACATGCCGATGTTGCGAAGCAATGGCAGCCGTCACCAGCAACGCACATTGCCGATCTTAGCGCACACTGCGGAACGACTCCGCTAATGGGATTGAGCCTCGCCGGTGTGACCGAAGGTTTCCATAAGATCACAGACTAAGTTCACCGTGACAGGTACGGTATGCTGCCATTATTCGAAGCCAGTTGTCCCTTAACTGAATTTGATTCAGCCGGGCATTGGCATTGACCAGCACATGATCACGAAACTGTGGTCGCCGTTTGCCGCGCACAACGCCTCCCTTGGTTGGGAATCGGCCCCAAGCGCACTAAGTCTCTTTCACTGTCTCGTATGAAACCTTTAAATCCACTGAGCAACTGCACGCTGGCCGAAAGGAACCTACATGACGACCACCCTGTTCAACCGCCGCAGCCTGCTCGCCGCCAGCGGTTCCATCTTGGCAATCGGTGCCGCTGGCCTCCTCGTGCCGGCCCGCGCGCAAGGCCTCGCACCAACCCTGACTATGCGAGGCGGGTCCAACAACTACCGCGCAGGTGCGCCGATCGTGGACCGAATTGGCGGCGGGGGCTTCTGGATGACGGGCACCGTGCGCCGCGCCGGCGATGGGGCTCCGCTTGCCGGTCAGCGGATCCAGATCTGGGCGCACACGACAGAAGGACATGAGCGAGACGAGAAGAGTCATGGGGCCACGCTCACAGATTCGAACGGGATGTTCCGCCTTGAGATGCCACAGATAGTCCCCGCCTTTGGCCAACCACATGGTCACCTGGCCTATGACAGTGGTGAGTTCGAAACTGTCTTTCTACGTCCCGTGATGCCGAGTTCAAAAGACACTAGCCTTGAGGCTCATTTCGTCCTTCAGCCGGTCTGACAGGGTTGGGTTCCAAGGGGATGAGTTCAGCCCGGGCGACCCTGATTTGGGCCTCAGTTGCGGCTGCTATTGCTGTGCCGATCGCCGCTGCTGCGACGAGCCCGCTGCTTGCATGGCGCGATCCGGTCTACATTGCAGCAGGAATTGCAGGGGTCATCGCACTGGGCCTCATGCTGTTTCAGCCGTTGCTGGTTGGCGGATACTTGCCCTTATTGACGGCTCATCGGGGCCGGCGCGTACATCGCTGGATCGGAGGCCTACTGGTTGTAGCCGTACTGATCCATGTGGGGGCTCTTTGGATCACGAGTCCACCCGACGTCATTGACGCTCTACTTTTCGCGTCGCCGACGCCGTTTTCTGCCTGGGGTGTGATCGCTATGTGGGCCGTTTTCGCGGTCGCGCTCTTGGCTGCACTCCGCCGCCGGTTGCGCCTGCGACTGCGCACTTGGCGCATCGCTCATTCGATCCTCGCTGTAGTGATCGTCGTGGGAAGCGTAGTCCATGGTCTCCTGATCGAGGGGACGATGGAGACGGTGTCGAAGGCAGCCCTGTGTGCCTTGATCCTTGCAGCGACCGTGAAAGTCATGGCTGACTTACGAGTCTGGGCAACGCGACGACCTTCGCGCGCCGAGATTCCCTAACGCCACAAATTGATGAAAGCCGGACACGCGAAGCCACAGTTCAGCGGAGTACCGCTGAATTCAACTTGTGGGATGAACCAATCCCCAAATATTCGATACGACGACGTCATGGGCCAATAGCTGCCTACGACGAACAAGCAGCATCAGCCGATGCGTGTTGTTCCAGGCAAACTGGATCCATGTGTTCGCACTTGAAATTGCTTCGCCGCATCAAAGCGAGCCCCTCTCCTCAGAATGGGTGACAGCCTCTAGAGCTACAACGGTTGCGTTAGAGACTTGCCCGGCTTTTCGCCAAAATCGCTATTGAGCGTCGTCATCGCTCAGTAGCTGCGTGAGTGATCCGCAGACAATTGACCACCCGGAGAGAGCCGATCCTGCGTTTAGCAGCGCCGCCGGGTCAGAGATTATTACCCCAATCTCCATCCAGGGCACCTCCGGCTCCGTTCAATGAATAACCTCTGCTTTCCGGTTGCACTCAGGCTGTTGCGTAAGTTCAACCCGCAGCAAAACAGTAAGCCTGAAGGGACATTTGATGCCAACGAAGCGACACAAGATCTATTGGGGACTGGCGGGCGCTCTCGCGTTGCTACTCGTCGCCATCGCAGCAGCAGGACCGATCATGAGCCGCGTCGAGCAACCGGACTATAAGGTACTAGCATCGGACGGATCCTCGATCGAAATTCGCGAATACGGCGCAATGATCGCCGCCGAGACTGAGGTCAAAGGCGAGCGACAGGCTGCCATCCGGGAGGGGTTCGGTTTGATCGCGGCCTATATTTTCGGCAAGAACGAACCAAGCGCCAAGATCGCAATGACCGCTCCGGTCCAGCAGCAGGGCAAACAAGAAATTTCAATGACGGCGCCCGTCACTCAGCAGGCAGGGGACGGGGCGTGGACGGTACGTTTCATCATGCCCGCGAACTGGTCAATGGAGACGCTGCCGAAGCCAACGGACTCCCGTGTCAGGCTCTCTCCCATTCCTGCAAACAAGGCGGTCGCGATCCGCTTCTCCGGTAGCCCAAGCAATCAATTGATCGCCAGCAAGACATCGCAGTTGAAAAACTACGCCGCCGACCAAAAGCTGACCGTGACCGGAGAGCCCCTCTTCGCGTTTTACGATCCGCCCTGGACCCTGCCGTTTCTGCGTCGCAACGAGATCATGCTTACGATCGCGCCCGAGTAGGACCAGGCAACCGCCAACTGCGCAAACGATCGGCAGGAAAAAGGCATTCTGCCTAATTGAAATGCCGGCTCAAGGTTGCCGACAGTGTTAGCGAAGGCACCTCAACACGCTGTTTTTATTTCTCAAATTCCAACGTGATAGAGTTGGCGCGATTCTGGCTTGTTCGACTGAAGTTGGCATATCGCAAGCGGGCCGATGAAGCTGCGCGACGTCCCATGTTTCAGCATCAAACAAGCAGGAGCCGTCATAGTGTTTCGCATCTTTTTTATTTCGCTTTGCTTCGCGGCCTATTGTTCCAATGCCGCCTTTGCCGAGAAGCGCGTAGACCCAAACACGGTTCAGCGGCCTACGGACTACACGGCCCTGCAGGCAACCGACGAAAAGGAATTAAAGGCTGAAGGCGAGAAGTTGTTCGACAGCCTGAAACTGAGCGAAAACGGCCTGACCTGCAAATCCTGTCACTTCAAGCTTGAAGCCTACGATGAGAGCTTCAAGAGCCCGTACCCCCATCCGGTCGGCATGGCCAAGAGAAGGGCAGGCCTGGAACAAGTCCATGCAGACGAAATGGTCCAGCTCTGCCTCGTTGTGACCATGGATTCACAACCATTGCCTTGGGACAGCAGAGAGCTTGCTGCCCTGACGGCTTATGTTCTGCAGCAGCAGGTTGATTTCGCAAATCGCTGAACGCTGACGTGAGCGTCAAACAGGGCTGCATCCGGAGGTGAAGCGGACATGCCGGGGCCTACAGCCAAGGCAAACTTCTGGCCTCCTCCTGCCGAAATTCACGCTGCCAATCGAGCGCTCAGCCCAGATCATCCCAGATCATCCCAAGCAGCTTTGGGTCCGAAACGCAGAACCAGGAAATCAATGAACAGACGCACCTTGGCAGCCAGATATCTGTTCGGCGCATAAAGCGCGAAAACGCCAAGCTCCGAGGGGGGATAGTCCGGCAAAACGACAGCCAGCCGTCCAGCCTTCACGTCCGGACCGATGAGAAACGTCGGCAGCCGGGTGATGCCCTGGCCCGCGATCGCTGCCGTTCTCAGCACATCTCCATTGTTCGAGCACAGTGCCGACGTGATCGGCACGTTGATCACTTCACCGTCCTTCGTGAGCTGCCATTTCTGCAACGCCGTCGAATGTCCGAAGTTGAGGCAGCGATGAACCACCAGTTGATCGGGCGCATCGGGCGCGCCGTGGTGGGCGAGGTAGTCCGGGGAGGCCACCAGCAGCAGCCGCGCTGGAGCAAGCTTGCGCGCGATAAGGCTCGAGTCCTGCAGAACTGAAATGCGGATCGTGATGTCGACGCCTTCCTCGAAGGGATCGATGAAGCGGTCGTTCAGCGTCAACTCGATTCTCAGATCGGGATGGGTCGCCATGAAGTCCGCAACCGCTTGCCCCAGATGCAGCGCGCCGAATGACATGGGTGCGTTGACTTTGAGGACGCCTCTGGGTTCGTCGTGCAGGCGGGAGACTTGAAGCTCGGTCTCTTCGATCTGCGCGATAATATCGAGGCACCGTTCAAAGTACGCGAGCCCGGCCTCTGTCGCGCTGACGCTGCGGGTGGTCCGATCAAGGAGCCGAGCGCCGAGGATCTGCTCAAGTTCCATAACGCCCTTGCTGACAGCAGAGCGCGTAATGCCGAGCTGTCGCCCTGCCGCGGCATAGCTTCCCAATGCAACAACCTTTGTGAACGCCTGCATGGCAGCGAGCTTGTCCATCTCATTGTATCCATTTTGGATGCAGACTGAAGGAAAATCAGTAGATTGCCCGACCAGGCAGGTCAACCTAACTTCCGTTTCAAGTAGTCCGGCATCTCCGGACCCCAAGCAACGGAGGTTTACATGGCACTCACTCTCAGACGCGCTGAGGAACGGGGCAAAGCCAACTTCGGCTGGCTCGATTCCAAACACAGCTTCTCGTTTGGCCATTATTACGATCCCGATTACCTGGGCTTTGGCCCCGTGAGGGTGATCAACGAAGATCGGGTCGCGCCGGGCGGCGGCTTCCCTACACATCCGCACGCCGACATGGAGATCATCTCCTACGTCCTCGACGGTGCGCTCGAGCACAAGGACAGCATCGGCACGGGATCGGTTATTCGCCCCGGTGATGTTCAACGGATGTCGGCAGGCACGGGCGTCCGCCACAGCGAGTACAACGCCTCGAAAACAAAGCCCGTCCACTTCCTGCAGATCTGGATCGTGCCCGAACAGAACGGCATCAAACCGAGCTACGAGCAGAAGACGTTCACTGATGAAGAAAAGCGCGGGAGACTGCGTCTGATCGGCTCGCGAAACGGACGCGACGGCTCCATCACCATTCATCGCGATGTGGACTTGTTCGCATCAGTCCTGGGCGACGGCGAAAGCGTCAGCCACGAACTGCGAGCAGGCCGCGGTGCATGGCTTCAGGTCTTGAGAGGCGCGGTAACGCTGAACCGCGAAGCGCTCAAAGCCGGCGATGGCGTCTCGGCAACGGCTCCCGGACAACTCTCGATTACCGGCTCGAGCGACGCTGAAATCCTTCTTTTTGATCTCGCCTCTTGAGCGTTCTCAAAACACTGCAACCGACATCAAGAAAGGACGAAACAAATGAACACGCTTACCGCAAACAAGCTTTCCGCTGCTGCAAAGACCGAAGCAACAGGAATGACCTCGACCGATGCGATATCCTGGACCATCGTCCGCGTCGCGGCAGGGTTGATCCTCGTCCCGCATGGCGCACAGAAACTGTTCGGATGGTTCGGCGGCGGAGGGCTGACAGGCACTGCCCAATTCTTCGAACAGAACCTCAATCTGTATCCGGGCCTGCTGTTTGCATGCGTCGCGGGGCTGACGGAATTCGTGGGCGGGCTTTTCCTCGCACTCGGTCTTTTGACGAGGCTTTCTGCAGCTGCCGTTGTGGCGCTGATGGCTTATGCGGCCTTCTTCGTCCACCACGGCAACGGCTTCTTCTGGACGGCGGGCGGATACGAGTACCCGCTGCTGTGGGGCCTCGTCGCACTTGCCCTGGTCATCCGCGGCGGCGGCGAATTTTCAATCGACCGGCGAATCGGTTGGCGATTCTGACCGCCAATCGGAAACCCGTTAACGCGATCAACCGTGCCCTCACTAAGGAAACGCGACCATGTCCAAGCAGAAACTTGAAGTGCTGACCCCGCAGAATTCCCAACTGATCTTCATCGATCACCAGCCGCAGATGGCTTTCGGTGTCCAGTCGATCGACCGGCAGACGCTCAAGAACAATACCGTCGCCCTGGCCAAATCCGCCAAGGTGTTTGGCGTCCCTACGATTATCACGACGGTCGAGACCGAGAGCTTCTCCGGTCACACCTACCCGGAGCTTCTCGCTGTCTTCCCAGAGGCGCCACTTCTGGAGCGCACGTCGATGAATTCCTGGGACGACCGGAAAGTGCGCGATGCTCTGGCCAAGGGCGCAGCGGAAGGACGAAAGAAAATCGTCGTATCGGGCCTCTGGACCGAGGTCTGCAATCTGACCTTCGCCTTGTCGGCGATGCACGACACGGACTACGAGATCTACATGGTGGCCGATGCCTCCGGCGGGACATCCAAAGAGGCGCACGACTATGCGATGCAGCGCATGATACAGGCGGGTGTTGTACCTGTGACCTGGCAGCAGGTTCTGCTCGAATGGCAGCGAGACTGGGCGCGTCGCGATACTTATGACGCCGTGATCGAACTGGTGAAAGAGCACTCCGGTGCCTACGGCATGGGCGTCGATTACGCCTACACCATGGTTCATAAGGCGCCGGAACGCGTCCCGCATGGTCGGCGCTTGGATCCAGTTCCGGCTGCGTAGTCCCAAACAGCAGATCGTTTTCCCCGCCAACTTCCCAGTGTCTGTCTTTCAGTCATCGGGAAAGAGGAGAGTTAAGCCATGCCAATCCAACGGCGAACCTTCATCCAAGGCCTTTCAGCCGCAACCGCCGCTGCTGCATTCGACACCGGTAAAGCTTGGAGCCAGACCGTGAACCAGAGCCCAGACCTCATCCTTTTCAATGGCAGCATCACGACGCTCGCTGCGGCGTCGCCCGAAACGCAGGCTATCGCGATCCAGGACGGCCTTGTCCGCGCGATCGGAAGCGATTTCGAGATCATGAAGCTCGCCGGCGCTGAAACCAAGTCGATCGATTTGAAGGGTCGTCGCGTTATACCTGGTCTCAATGACAGCCATACCCACCTCATACGCGGAGGGCTCAACTACAATATGGAGCTTCGCTGGGAAGGTGTTCCGTCAATTTCCGATGCCTTGCGGTTGTTGAAAGAACAAGCTGATCGTACGCCTGCACCGCAGTGGGTCCGCGTCGTTGGCGGCTGGTCGGAGTTCCAGTTTGCCGAGCGCCGGATGCCGACCCTCGCCGAGATCAACAAGGTCGCACCCGATACTCCGGTTTTCATCCTCCACCTTTACGGGCGGGCCATTCTCAACAAAGCGGCGTTGAATGCATTTGGCTTTGACAAGGACACACCCAACCCACCAGGAGGCGTGATCGAAAAGGATGCAAACGGGCAGCCCACGGGCCTGCTGGTTGCAAAACCTTCTGCGTTGATCCTTTACTCGACCCTGTCACGCGGTCCGAAGTTGCCGATTGAAGATCAGATCAACTCGACGCGGCATTACATGCGCGAGATGAACCGACTTGGAATAACGTCGGTCATTGATGCTGGCGGCGGCGGACAGAACTATCCGCAGGACTACGACGTCATTCAGAAACTGCATGATGACGGCCAGTTGACAGTGCGCGTGGCCTACAATCTGTTCGCGCAGAATGCCGGATCGGAACTCAGCGATTATGAGCGCTGGATAGAAATCTCCAAGCCCGGATCGGGGAGCGCGCTCCTGCGTCATAACGGAGCTGGCGAGAACCTGACATGGTCGGCGGCCGACTTCGAGAACTTCCTTGAGCCACGCCCCGATCTCAAGCCGACGATGGAAAAAGAACTCGAACCAATCGTCGAACTTCTTGCGACCAACAAGTGGCCGTTCCGTATTCACGCGACATACGATGAGACCATCGACCGCTTTCTGACCGTCTTCGAGCGCGTCAATGGACGCCAGCCATTCCAGACGCGATTCATCATCGATCATGCCGAGAC
>CAYGRH010000029.1:10524-17848 GCA_964352165.1 uncultured Hyphomicrobiaceae bacterium
GCCAACGTCATCGATCGCGAAACCGCGTTGCGGCTATGGACTTCCGGGTCAGCTTGGTTCTCCGGCGAAGCGGATGTCAAAGGCACGCTTGAGCCCGGCAAATATGCGGACCTGGCGGTCCTGTCCGCTGACTTCATGAGCGTTCCGCCGCAGGAAATCCGGCGCATCAATTCGGTCCTCACGATCGTTGGTGGAAACGTCGTCTACGGTGAAGGTGATTTCGCTAACCTATCACCGCCGCTGCCGCCCGCCTCGCCGAGCTGGTCTCCCGTCGGGGCAATCCCAAGTCCTGCAGACCGTGCCGATGCCGGCGGCAATACCCAGTTCGCCCGCGGTTGCCACGATGGTTGCGGCAACTCCTGCGGCGTGCACGGTCACGACCACGGCATCGCCTGGAACAACCCCATCCCTGTCAGCGACAAAGGCGCGTTCTGGGGCGCACTCGGTTGCTCATGTTTTGCGGTGTAGGCGTCATGGCAGACTTCGCGATTACTCATGAAGACCGAGGCAGCAAGGGGCGCTACTTCGTGTTCGTCGACGACATAACCGAGCCGGCTGAGTTGACTTATTCACGCGCGTCACAGCGGCTCATTATCGTCGATCACACAGGCGTGCCAGATAATTTGCGCGGCAAAGGCGTGGGCGCTGCTCTGGCGCGGCGCGTCGTTGAAGACGCACGGGCGGGCCGCTTCAAGATCATCCCGCTTTGTCCGTTTTTCAAAGCTCAGGCTGCGCGTCACTCCGACTGGTCGGATGTCGTTCAAGGATAAGGACGTTTGTCATGTCGGAGGCGACAAAGCCGCTCGTCAGTACCTCACCCTGGTCGCCGCTCGGCCAAAGAGCATTTGCCCTCCTTTGGTGCGCCACTGTGCTGTCCAATACCGGCACATGGATGCACGATGTCGGCGCGGGCTGGCTGATGACGGAGTTGTCGCCATCGCCGGTCGTCGTCACTTCCGTCCAGGCGGCAACCACGTTGCCCGTATTTTTCTTCGCGCTCCTGGCTGGTGCGGTTGCCGACATCGTCGATCGCAGACGGCTCCTGCTGGTGGCGAATATCTTCATGGCCGTGACCACTTCCTTGCTTGCGGTCCTTGTCGCGTTTGGCCTGATTACGCCTCTACTGCTGCTGGCGTTTACGTTCCTGCTCGGAACGGGGGCAGCTTTCATGGCGCCGGCCTGGCAAGCCATCGTGCCTTCTCTGGTCCCGCGCGAACAACTGTCGGCTGCCATCGCACTCAACTCGACCGGCATCAACGTCAGTCGCGCAATCGGTCCTGCTCTCGCCGGGTTCCTCATTGTAGCTCTCGGGCTCTGGTCGCCGTTCGCCGTCAATGCGTTGAGTTTCGTCGGCATCATTGCCGCCTTGCTATGGTGGCGTCCGGCGGTTGAGGCAGAACGCCGGCTGCCGCCGGAAAAGGTCGGTGCGGCGATGGTGACCGGGCTTCGCTTTGCCTTCAATAGCGACCCGCTGAAGGCAACGCTTATCCGCGCCGCCGCCTTCTTTCTGTTTGCCAGCGCGCTGTGGGCGATGTTGCCGCTGGTGACACGTGAGGTTTTGAACGGCGGGCCCGCCCTTTATGGGTTTCTCTTGACTTCGATTGGCGCCGGCGCTGTTGCCGGCGCCTTGGTAATGCCCGCGATAAAGGCCCGCATCGGGGTGAACCTGACCGTTGCTGCGGGCACAGCCGGCATTGCGCTGGTCCTTGTCGTCTTTGCAACCGTCAAGGAGCAGACAGCCGCGATTGCCGCTGCGGGGCTTGCTGGAACGTGCTGGATTGCGGTCCTATCAAGCTTGAACCTTTCGGCCCAAACGTCTCTGCCCAACTGGGTGCGTGCCCGGGGCCTGTCGGTTTTTCTCACCGTCTTTTTCGGCGCCATATCACTTGGCAGCCTGGTCTGGGGCCAGGTGGCGGCCCTAACGTCGATTGAAACGAGCCTCCTCGTTGCGGCTGGAGGAGCAATTGCGGTGATCCCGCTGACGTGGTGGGCAAAACTCAATCAGGGTGAGGGCCAGGACTTCGCGCCGTCAATGCACTGGCCGGCGCCAGTCGAACTTGACGGCGAAGACGGGGATCGCGGACCGGTCATGATCCAGGTCGCGTATTCGGTATCGACAGTAAACCGTCCCCGGTTCAACGAGCTTATGAACGAACTAGCCGCCGCGCGCCGCCGCAATGGCGGCTATGACTGGAGCTTGATGCAAGATGCCGCCCAGCCGGATCGCTTTGTCGAGACATGGCTTGAGGCTTCGTGGATCGCGCATCTGAGGCATCACGAGCGCGTCACCGGAGCTGACGAAAAAATCCAAGCTGAAATTATCAAGCTCCAGAAGGACCATCGCGATCCAGTCGTAACGCACTTGTTTGCAGCTTCGTTGTCCGGAGAAAACCGACCGCAGCAACCAATGAGTACTTAACCCGCGTGAACGCCCAATAGCATTTTCCGCGTGTCCCCGCCGCTGTTGAAAGTGAGATACAAGAGATAGGCGGACAAAAACATCATGCCGAAGAAGACAGCCACCCTCCCAGCATGAAAGCCGAAACGGTAAACCCGTTGCGCCAGGATACCCACAGTCCCGACAAAAGCAGGAAGGTCATGAAATCGAAGGACTCACATGCGTGCTAGTCTGTCCTTCATTGAGGAGACGGACGCGTTGAAATGGAGATGTGTCGCCAGATCACCGTTGTTGTATTGGCCCAGCCGCTCATTATGGGCTGCCACCCTGCCGGTCCACGGGCAAGTGCCATTTCGTCATCCATTTTGAACTGAGGAGAGGTGCATGACAGAATTCTGCGAAGAGGCATGGGGCCGCAATCTAACGCTTTTCGAGAAGACGCGTGACATGCCTTTCAACACAAAGCTGGCGGAGGGCACGTTATCCGAGGCGGTGTTCCGTCATTACATGATCCAAGACGCGCATTACCTTGAAGGCTTTGCCCGGGGTTTGTCTCTGGTCGCCGCAAAGGGTTGGCATGCAGATCATGTCGTTCATTTCGCGGAAGCGGCACAGGTCGCGATCGTTGTCGAGCGGTCGCTTCATGGCGAGTATTTCGAAAAATTCGGCATTTCAGCCGGGGACTTCGATGAAACCGAGCGGAGCCCGGCCTGTGAGCACTACGTAACCTTTTTGCTGGCGACCACGGCACTAGAGCCCTTTGAAGTTGGGCTCGCTGGACTATTGCCGTGCTTCTGGATCTATCGGGAAATCGGCGTTGCCATTCACCGGCGCGCGGCATCGGACAACCCGTACCGAGCTTGGATCGACACCTACGCCGGCGACGAGTTTTCTCAAGCCGTCGACCGTGTAGTCGAGACGGTCAATTCGGTCGCTGAGGAAACGTCACCACGCACCATTGCGCAGATGCACAAGGCCTATAAACGTTCGGCGCAGCTCGAATGGATGTTTTGGGACAGTGCGCACCGCCTCGGCGAATGGCCGGTCTAATGCTGGAGCGATTGAGGGCCGAGCTTTTCGCCGTTGCCCGCGCTCGGCAAACGTTGACGTATGCCGAACTGGCGGCCAAACTTGTCATCCAGCCACCCCTAAAGATCCATCGAACGACCCAGTTGCTGGAAGAGCTTATACGTGAGCAAGCGCACGACGGCGAGCCTCAACTTGCCGCCGTTGTCGTCTCACGCGGTGCGCGGCGTCTTCCCGCTCGTGGCTTTTTCATGCTGCTCAATGAGCTTGGGCTCCATAGTGGGGAGGACGAAGGCGAAGCAGCCGCTCGGCGCCATGCTGTGGAGCTCACCCGTGTCTTCGATTGGGTTCAGCGCATTGATAGTCGACTGCCCAAATAGCATGCAAGCGTGCGGCTCGACCCGGCAACTTGCCCCTCATCCTCAGCGGCGGGAAAGATGTAAAGCGACACATTCGCGAACCGACGCTACCGGCGGACGGACGCGCCATTGTCGACATAGCACCTGAGGCCGTCGATCAGTTTCATGGATGGTGAACTGGCAGGAATATGATCTGGTGTCACGAGCCAGCTCTCCCCGGAACTCAGGCGCGCCAGCCGGTTGCTCAATTTACTTTAACCCAGCAAACATCACTAGCCCACATCGCCCTCCGTATTTTTCGTGACCCGATGTGTAGCCCGCGGCTGGATTTCAGCTCTGCGCAACAGCCCGCGATCTGCCGATCACACGCGGCCAGCGCCTCATGCTTTTCATCCGCATGCCAATATCGTGCTGGATCGCCATCATGGCCGGCGTCAGGATCAAGATCATCAGCACACCGAAGCCAAGGCCATACGCAAGCGTGATGACTGTCGGCTTCAGGAACTGTGCCTGACGGCTTGTCTCCATCAAAAGCGGGGCCAGACCACCCACGGTCGTCAGCGTCGTCAAAAGAACCGCACGCAGGCGATCGGCTGTGCCCTCCACAATGGCACTCAGTATGTCTGATCGTTCCGCACGCTCGTCGATCGTCGTCACCAGAACGATCGAGTCGTTGATGATGATGCCCGCCATGCCGATCAGGCCGACGACCGAGAACATGCTCAGCGGGACATCGTGCAGCCAGTGCCCCCAGATCGTGCCGATGATGCCGAAAGGAATCACGAGCATGACAATTACCGGTCGGCTCCAGGACGCGAACACCCAGGCCAGGATGCAGTAGATGCCGATCAGAGCGCAGATCAGGCCGAGAAGCGCTTCCGACATGAACTCGCTTTCCTGCTCTGCAAGACCGCCAAGCGACCAGCTCACGCCGAACTGTGCCGCCACCTCCGGCAGGATCGTTGTCTGCAAGGCCCCCATGACGTTCGCACTGGCTTCGGCGTCATCCGACAGATCACCGGTCACCGAGATGCGCCGTTCGCCGTTTTCCCGCCTGATCGAGGAAAATCCCTGAACCTCGCTGAAGCTGGCAATCTCGCTCAACGCGATGAAGCCACCGGCCGGCAACGGCAACGTCGCTTGATGAAGATAAGACGGCCCGATTGCCGCTTTCGGCAGGCGCACCTTCGCAACGATCTCTTCATCGCCGCGCGCAAGCTTCACGGCATCGACCCCGTCAAGCCGCTGACGCAGCGCGGCCGCAACTGCCTCGGTCGTGAAACCCAGTGCTTCACCCTTCGGCGTCAACGTCACGAGAAGCTCAGGCCGGTCATAGGCCATATCATCCTCAACGCCCGTTGCAGCAGGATATCGGGCAAGCGCTGCTTTAACCGCTTCAGCAGCAGTCTTGAGGACGTCTTCGGAAGCTCCCGAAAGTCGGATGTCAATTGCATCGCCGCCCGGTCCCGAGCGGTCCCCGCGCAGCGCGAGTGTCTCGAGCAGGGGGTGACGCTCGATTTCGTCCTGCCAGTCCTTGATGAACTCGAACGCGGTATAGGGGCGCGCATCCGGATCGATCAGTTCGATATCGTAACCGGCAAGCTGGTCGGGGTGCTTCGTGTCAGCGCTCTTCAATCCACGACCCGTCGTCGCCCCAACTTTGGCAATCGCAACGTTGACAGGTGCCAGCCCGTACTTTTCGCTGTAGCGCTGATCCACCGCTTTGAGTGCCCGGTCGAGTTCAGCCACCATCGCCTGCGTGTCGGCCCGTGTCGCACTGTCGAGCATTGCTAGATTGGCACGGATGGTCGCTCGTTCCGGCGAGGAAAAGAACTGCCAGCGCACCGTCTTGTCGATCACCGCGCCAGCGGAAACGGCCAGCAACAAAAGCCCTGCGGCAACCGCCGGATAGCGGAATGTGACAGCCTGCCGGACAACGCCGCGGAAGATGTTTTCGCGAAACCAGTTGAAGCCCCGGTTGACGTATTCACTGGGCAGATCGAGCAAATTGCGGCGGCCGGAGTGCGCCAATGCGTGACGCATGTGGGCCGGCAGGATGAGAAACGATTCAACCAGACTTGCCAGGATCACGACGGCAACCGTGAAGGGTATGTCCGCGATCAACGTTCCGAAACGCCCACCGATCAGCGCCAGAACTGAAAATGCGATGACCGTCGTAATGGACGCGCTGAACACCGGAGCCGCCATCCTGTTGGCAGCTTGCGCGGCAGCTTCATCAGGCGGCAGACCTTTGCGCGCCAGATGGTCCGCGTGTTCGCCCACAACGATGGCGTCATCGACAACGATGCCCAGGCAGATGATCAGCGCGAACAGCGAGATCATGTTGAGTGTGAACCCGAACGCATACATCAGGGCGATCGTTGCAGCCATCGCCACGGGAATGCCAGCCGTCACCCAGAACGCCGTGCGCGACGATAAGAACAAGAACAGCAGAACGATAACGACAGCCAACCCGGAGATGCCGTTGCGCACGAGAATATCGAGACGCTCGGCAATCGCCTGCGCACGCGGATGCACCAGCTTGACGTCGATGCCAGCAGTCAGCGAAGGCGCAAGATCGGCCACTGCCTCCTCGACCTTGGCCTGGATGCCGAGCGCATCGCCGTTGGCATCGCGGTTGATCTGCAGGAGAACAGCCGGGCGGCCGTTCTCATAAAACGCGATTTCACGATCAAGTCCCTCTTCGCCGACATCGGCAACGTCCTTGAGATAAACCTTGCTGCCGTCGGCCAGCGAGCGCACCGGAATGACCGCAAGGGCTTCAGCCGTCACAGCCCGTGAAGCCGCCCGAACACGCGTTCCCGTACCCTCGATTTCGCCAATCGGCTGCGTGCCGGTTTCAGCCTTGATCGCAGCGGAGATTTCGCTGAACGAAAGCCCGTAGCGTTCGAGATCGGCTAGCCGCACGTCGATGCGTATTTCCGGAGGCGAAACACCGGCAACATCGACAAGCGTCACACCGCGCCGGAACAGATTGGTCTTCAGTTCATCCGCCGTGCTCTTCAGAGCATCAACGCCCACATCGCCAGCAACAAGAACGTCGGTAACACGGTCGCGCCACCGCGTCGGGCGAATGACAGGCCTTTCGATATCCTGCGGCAGGTCGCTGACCTGATCGACGGCTGCTTTGACGTCATCGAGAGCCTGGGCGATATCCGCATCGGGCTGGAATTCAAGCGAGACAGTCGCAGACCCTGAGCGCGCAATCGCCGTCACCGTCTTCACACCCTCGACGGTCCGGAGCTGCGGCTCGATGCGGGCAACAACCGCCTCGTCCATTTCCTTGGGCCCCGCACCCGGCCAAGCCACACTGACAGTGATCTGCTCGATCGGAATATCGGGAAAGAACTGAGCGCGGATTTTCGTCGAGGCTGCAAGACCAGCAACGACCATTGCCGCCAGCAAGAGATTGGCTGCTGTACGGTGACGCACGAAATAACCAAGAATGCCCCAGCCGCTGTTCGAATTATCCCGGCGAGTCATGAACGTTTCTCCGTCTTGGCCATGCGGCGCTCAATAC
>CAYGRH010000030.1:0-7429 GCA_964352165.1 uncultured Hyphomicrobiaceae bacterium
CGGTGGAGCCCGGACGCAAGACAGCGACACCTCGTTGACACAAGGTTGTCGCCATTGGTTCGTCGCTTTTCCCGGTGATCCCCCACTTCAGCGTTCTCCGGCCTCATGGGTCCGGTCTATCCGCCTTACGGTTCGTCCAGCTTACGATCCTCAACGCTCGAACGAGAACTTTCTGGTCTCCACTGCCGGTTTCCACAGCGGAGCGTTGGCCCAAGAAATATAGCCGAAATCGGCTGGAATTTCAAATGGGTGACGTCGCCTGCCTAAGCAGAACCAATTAACCAAATTTGACCTAAGGCCTGACAGTCACGGCCGGATCATTCATGACGCGACCCCAACCGCCGCCACAAAAAAACAGTGACTCAGATATCGCTGTTTAGGCCGCGTCGGTCCCTGATTGCCCGACAGGGCTCCCTGAAACCTCCGCAAACTTCCCTGTTAAATTCGCCGCCCTTATTGCATGTAAGCCGCTGATATCAAGATGTAAATGAGGGTTTTGCAACGAAGATCAAGCCCGAAATCAGAGAAAATACCCTGTTATTGAGACTGGTTTGCCCGAGACTGCGTCCACAGCCAGCCAAGCAATTGATTGGCTGAGCATTTGACTGTCGCCGCCCACACCTGGTCTTTCGACTGGTTTCAGCAAACTGCTCTGCGCCGGGTTTGACGGTCTCCAAAACGCTTGCGGACTTCAGGGTGTCAGGAAGCGGTCAGAGCCGCTCCAAGAAGCCCGACGCCATACGCGATGCCTCCCGCGATAGCACCGATAACAAGCATTTCGATTCCTGAAGGCAGCCAGCGTTGCTCGGTGACAAATGCCCGGCTCGCGCCTACCGCAAATAATGTGAGCAAGGCGATCGCAACGGCCCACACGAACCGGTCACCTTCGCCAAATGGGACGAGGTAGGCCGATAGCGGCAACAGGCCTGCAGCAAAAAAGCCTGCAAAAGTGGCAATTCCCATGGGCGCTGCAGCGATCAGCGATGGTCTGGAATCAACGCGAGACCTCTCCGAAAGCACTTTGCTTGCGCCCATCGATACGCCGTCAGCAATGAGATTGGCAAACCCAAGAATGATGATGATTTTCGTAGACAAATCCGCTCCAACAACGCCGGCGACTACGGCCAATGTTGTGACAACTCCGTCATTCGCGCCGTAGATGAGTTCAGGAAGGAAGCGCCGAATCTGCGCCTGGATTGGCCCATAGGCCGTTGATCTCTCGCTCACGGTACTGCTGGTTGTGGGCGAGGGAGGACGGCAGGTGGAGTTCCTGCCACTCGCCATCCGCGCTGTCATCGAAGAAGCGCTGGGCGCGGGACGCTGCCATCTCGTCCAGACAAGCCCGGTGACGATCCGCATCAGGCTGGAGTCAGAAGTCGGAATGGACAGCAAGAAGTTCTGCATCGACGTATCCGCGAGATTGAATGCCTACCTGGCTGAGCAGCAGCTGGCCAACGTCGAACTCGTCCGAAGAAATGGATCGCTCGAGCGGAGCGCCCGGTCGACAAGCTCCCCCAGGTCATAGCGCACCGCATCGATCGGCAGATGAACGCAAGCCAGCGAGAGGGGGTTGGACAGCGCAAAAGCGGCGGAACCGGACAGAATAGAACCGGGTCTCAATTCACACGCCGCTCCTCGATTTTCTGGCCATTGGTTAGGCTGGGACCGGGATAGAGGACCACGACCGTGCCGGCTTCAAGCCCACTCTTGATCTCAGCCAAGCTGCCATTGTTCTGGCCGATCTCCGCCTTGGTCATCGCGGCTCGCCCGCGTATAGCTACGAACACTGCCCAGTCGCCGCCCTGGCGAAACAGCGCACTAGAAGGGACAACGAGCGCGTCCTTTGCTTCCCAAATTACGATCTGGGTTTCGACGCGAAAGCCATGACCGAGATTCCGGCGGCGCTCGGGCGGACCGGTGAACTTGATGATGGCTTTGACGCGCTGCTCTTCAACGCCGAGCGCAGATGTCTTGGTGAAGCCCCATGGCTCAACCCGTTCGACGACGCCGTTAAGTGTCTCCGTGCCTCCCCACTTCCGGATCAGGACACGGTCGCCCTCGGAGACCTGGACCGCATCTGTCGAGAGAAGTTCCACCTCTACTTCGAGATCGTTCGAGATGTCGCCTATCTCCAGAATGGAAGCGCCCGCGCTCACCGTCGTCTCGCTTTCCTGAATGACGCGCAGAACGCGGCCGGAGATAGGTGCTGTCAAAGGGATCGACTGAGCGATTTCGCCCGCACCGAGTTGAGAGGGCGCACCGAACCTGGACGGAGCGCTACGATTGTCGAAAGTGATCAGCAGTGCGCGCGCATTAGCCAGTTCGGCTTCGCGCACGGCGATGTTCGCTTTTGCCACTTCGAGGTTGGCGCTGGCCGCCCGGAACGCCCGTTGGGCATCTTCAAAAGAGGCCTCCGACGTAACCCCTCGCCCTTTAAGGTCGCGCTTTCGCGCAAGGTCGGCGTCGGCGAACTCCTCTTCCGCGATGGCCTTCTTGAGACCAGCCCGTGCGGCCTCCAAAGCCGCTTCGGCGGCATTGACAGCCGCCTGCGCCTGCGCGCGCGAACGGATATCGAGCGCTGGCGGATTGGCCGGAAGCATACGCGCGATCACGGTCTCACCGCCGATCACACGGTCGCCGGGTTTGACTTCGACGCGCAACAGGCGTCCTGCGATCGGTGCGGAAACGACATAGGAATTCCGCACCCGCGTGCGCGCCTCTTCGTCGATGGTAACGATCATGGGCGCTCGTTTCACCGCGCCGAGATCGACCAACATCGGACGCGGCCAGAACGCATATGCCAAGGCCGTCGCCAAGAGTACGCCGGTAGCCGCCATGATCCAGGTGCGTGACCGCTTACGTGCCATGTATTGCTACTCCCGAGTCTTCAAGGCGGAAACGAGATCGATCCTGTCGATATCGCGCTTGACGAGCCAGCCGGAGATGATCGATGCGCCTACGACCGCGATCGCGGCAACGCCATAGGCCTCAGGTGCGAAACTAGCCGGTATCTGGTACAGGTCCGTGGAAAAGCCATCGGCGATTGCGCCGGCAAGCCAGTATCCGAGCAGCGAGCCAACCGGCAGTGCGACCAGTGTGATGATAGCCAGTTCGCCAAGCAGAACGAACGCCGTCTCGCTCTTGGTGAAGCCGATCACGCGGAGGCTTGCGAGGTCACGCGAGCGTTCGGCAAAGGCAATGCGCGCGCTATTGTAGATGATGCCGAACGTGATGATCCCGGCGATCGCAGCCATGACGTAGCGAATTGCGCCCGCCCCGGTATCCATGAGCTTTTTAAAGGCGGCGCGGGCCTCGTTGCGCAGGCTCACTCCGGCAACAATCGGCATGTCCTTGATCTCGCTATAGATCGCAGCGCTGCGGGCTTGGTCAATCCTCAGGTGGGCGCCCGAGACCCGGTTCGGCTCCTTCAAGGCGCGGTTGAGTGCGCCAAGCTCAAAGTAGGCAGGCGCTCCAAGCAGCGTTTCTGCAATCGCCACGACGGGAAGTGTCAACACCGGCCGCCGGCCCTCGCGGATTTCGACCGTTAAATCTTCGCCTGGCCTGATCTTGAGAATATCCGCTAGCGGCTTTGCCAGGATGATCCCGTCGCTGCGCACGTAGATCGCACCCATGTCATTATCAACAGCTCGGTTAAGCTTCGGCTCGGCGACGAGGCCGTTGATCGCTCCGCGATAGGTATTCAATCCGTTGCGCAGAAGGGCCGGAACTGTGCGATAGGGTTCTGCTTCGATCACACCAGGCATTCGCTGAAGCGCGTAGATTGCGTCATTGCCAAGCGGTTCAACGAAGCTCACGGTCACGTCGCTGCGGTCGACAACCGAAAAGTTGAGTTCCAAAACCTTGTCGAACGAACTCATCACACTCAGCATCGCGACCGATAATGCCATACCTGCCGCGATGGCTATCACCGCGGAAGCGGCTCGACCGGGCTGACGAATAATGCGGCGTACAACCATCCGGCTCGGTTGGTCGAGGTACCGCTTCAAAGTGGCACTGATACTCGCTGATTTGGAGAAATCAGCGGGCGCGGGCGGGCGCATGGCAACTGCCGGGGTCAGCGCGAAGACACGGCGGAGGACGATTATGCCACCGGCTGAAGCAGAAAGGCTGCTCGAAGCGATCCCGATCACGAAGGCGCTGGGCTCGATCTGGAAAACGAGAAACGGGAATTTGAAGTATTCGAGATACAGCGAAGCCATGCCTCGGCCGGCAAGCACGCCGCACAGGCACCCAAGCAACGCGCCGCCTGCCGCGATGACCAGGATGAACTTGCCGTAATGCGTTGCAACTTCCAGACTTGAATAACCGAATGCCTTTATCAGGCCGATCTGCTCGCGTTCCGACTGAATCATGCGTGAGATCACGATGTAGAGAAGGAATGCGGCGACCGCCAGAAACAGCGGAGGCACGCTTCTCCTGGAAGCTTTGAGACCGGCGATTTCTTCCGAGATAAAGCGGTTTGATACGTGATCCTTCAGATCGTACGCGCCAACGCCGCCGTATGGACCGAGGATGCCGTCGAGCCGATCGAGAACGGCTTCAAGCCTTGCATCCCGCCCGAGAGTAACCAGAGCTTCGTTGAACGCACCCTTCAGATCGAACGCCGCCGCCAGGGCCTCCTTGTTCATCCAGATCACGGCGAAGCGTGAATCGTCGGGGGCCAACTCGCCGGGCGGGACAGCATAAAGAAACTCAGGTGACTCTGCGAGGCCCACGACGGTGAATATCCGCCGCTTGCCGTTCATCGTCGCGGTCAGCTTAGTGCCGGGCCGGATGGCGTGTGCCTTTGCGAAGCCGCGAAACAGCAAGACCTCGTCATCCCTCGTCGGATCAAGTCTTCGACCATCGGTCAGGTAGATGTCGTTGAGACTTGGCGGCCCATGCTCGGGGAGAGATAAAGTCTGGGCACGAACCGGCACCTCGAAATCCGGCAGGTCGATCAGCGCACCGCCGTTGATACGGCCTTCAACCACGCCCACGCCCGGGATCTCGGCGATGTCTTTCAAAAGATGGTTCGGCGCCCGTTTGGCTGGCGCAAAGACGTCGGCGAGACGATAGCGCTCATAGTAGGCGCGCTTGGTCTGTTCGAGAGAATTCACGAGCCCGTCCATCATCACCAGCATCAAGACGCCGAGCGAGATGACAACGGCGATCGCGACCGCCTGACCCTTCATACGCCAGAGGTCGCGAGCCAGCTTCTTGTCGAGCGGGTTCACCATTCGATGTCGTCCGCAGACTTTTTCACCTTGTTCTCGGTGACTTCACGGATCTGGCCGTCGGAAAAATGAATGACGCGGTCGGCCATTGCGGCCGTTGCCGCGGCATGCGTGATGATCAGGACGGTTGCACCAAGCTTGGAGTTGATGTCCTGCAAAACCCTCAGCACGGCGCGGCCCGTTGTCGAATCGAGCGCACCCGTCGGTTCATCGCAGAATAGGACTGTCGGCTGCTTGGCGATGGCACGCGCAATGGCGACGCGCTGCTGCTCCCCGCCCGAAAGCTGGGCTGGAAAATGGTCGGTGCGCTCCTTGAGACCAACGAGTTCCAACGCCTCCCCGGGCCGCAGCGGGTTGTCCGCAATCTCGGTCACAAGCTCGACGTTCTCGTAAGCGGTCAGACTTGGCATGAGATTATAGAACTGGAAGACGAAGCCGACATGGTGGCGGCGATAAAGTGTGAGTTCATCGTCGCTCATGGCGGTGAGGTCTTCCTCGAAGAACAGGGCCTTTCCATCGGTCGCGCGATCAAGGCCGCCAAGGATATTCAAAAGCGTGGACTTGCCGCTTCCTGACGCGCCGAGCAGAACGATGAGTTCACCGGCCGGTACATCCAGATCGACGCCGCGCAGAGCGTGCACGGCGGCTTCGTCCTCCCCATAGACTTTGGTGATGCCCTGAGTGCGGAAGGCATGTTCCCCATTTTTGCGAGCACGTTCAATCATGGGCGCACCAATACCGGTTCGGCGCGGTTAACGGCATTGTCTGCCTCTGCGCATCGGAGGCTGCTCCTTGCCTTGTCTGGTGTTGAGCTGAGGCCCGGTTGGTCAAAACAGGCCCGGGAACGCCGATTTCCGGCTGCAGCGATTGCATCATTCAGCATGCCGATTTGGGCATGAAAGACAGTGTTTAGCAAACGTTCCATTCCGCAGTCAGGAATGAGCTTCCGCCAAGTTGTGATTCATCAAGGTGAAGGTAGCCTCACGCATCTAGGGTTCAAAAGAATACCGAGGAGTTCGCAATGAGCAAACACGATGAGGGCGAGGCTGTTCGCGAAGCGGTCGGCGTATTTGACACGCCTGATAATCTTCAGGCCGCAATCGATGAGTTGCTGAGTTCAGGTTTTGATCGGGCCGAGCTGAGCCTGCTGGCCAGCCAAACCGCAGTTGAAGCCAAGCTTGGGCATATGTATCGCAAGGTCGATGAACTCGAGGACGACCCGACTGAGATCAGGACGGCGTATGTATCCACCGAATCCATCGGAGATGCAGAAGGCGCTGTCATCGGAGCCCTAATGTATATCGGAGCAGGCGTGTTGTTGGGGCCGGTGGCCGCTGCAGGCGGCTCGCTCGCAGCCATTGCCGGGGCAGCGGCCGTCGGCGGCAGCGTTGGAGGTATGATAGGATCATTTTTTGCAAGCCAACTTGGTGAGCAGCATGCGCGCCGTATTGATGAGCAACTCATACACGGGGGTCTTTTGCTCTGGGTTCGCGCTTGGAACGAGGATCGCGAGAAGGTAGCGACGGAGATCCTCTCGCGCCATTCGGCTCATGACGTCCATGTCCATGAATTTGCGTGATCAGTGCGCGCCGCGCCGCACTTCCATAATCCGCCTTGCTGCGGAACGATGTGACCCAAGGCGAACAACTAGGCCCACGGCTCCGGACGCTTTCCAGAAAAACAAAGACCTTGCCGCGTAACACTATTTACGCCTTCATCCGATGCCGAAGAATGGCTCAAGTGCGAGATGGGTCGGCGGCGTGAACGAACGGCGAAAAGTTACGGCAACAGAAAAAAGCTGTTTGCGTGGCTCGATGTCGTCGTCATCGAATTGCAACGCCAGTGCAGCTTGTCCTTCCTGCCGCCTCTGATGGTCTACTTCGCCGCTGGCAGTTCGGGCCTGACTGCCATCGTTGGTACATTCTTCGTCAAGGAATACCTCGGTCTATCGGCGGCCTTTCTGGAAGGCTTATCGTTCTGGGCGGTTATGCCTTGAGCATTGAAAATGCCGCTAGTACATCTGGTCGATCTAATCTGGCGATGGAAAGCCGTCCTGGTTCACCTGAGAGCCGCGCTGATCGCGACGAGCCTCCTCATCATGCATGCCGCGTTCATTACGCATCCATCCTGGATGTCGGGAATAATGAGTATCGAGGCCTGGCATGCCCTGAGTGTGCTCTGCGCTCCGGTTG
>CAYGRH010000030.1:7529-17804 GCA_964352165.1 uncultured Hyphomicrobiaceae bacterium
CCTGAGTGTGCTCTGCGCTCCGGTTGAATGGGTCGCAAGAAGCGGCTTCGTCCATCGGACCGGTCTCGACCAGCAACACAGCCAATCGCAACCGCCACGAAATGAACATGGCCGCGTCGCAGGCGGCCATGTTCTAAGTTTTAAATTCTCGTAGCCGGTTGGAGTTAAGCGGCTGTGATCGTGCCGACCGCCGACTTGCCCGAGCGGCTGTCTATCTCTGTGTCAAATGAGACTTTCTGACCTTCGCTTAGGTCATACATGCCAGCACGTTCCAATGCGGTCGCGTGGACGAAAACGTCCTTTCCGCCATCATCTGGAGCGATGAAGCCGAAGCCTTTTTGAGAATTGTAGAATTTTACGGTGCCTAATTGCATAAGTTTTCTTTCAGTTAGTTATAAAGATGCCAGCCACGCACAAACGCAGCTGAAACAGTTCGTCGATTTTTTGGATGTTGTCTGAACGAGTGCCCAGCAAAGCTAGGGCAACGGCCTAAAACGTCTGGCCAAAACCGGCCACTATGATGTGGTGCTGCCCCTACCCGAATACAATGCCTGGAACTTGCATCAAAATCCTGTGGTCTGAGCGATGTCATCGCGTACATCGCGAGATGTCCTACAAAAGGGACAAAACCAATTGGCCCCAAAGCCCCGAATGGGAGCTGAACTTATGAGACCTTCACCTGTTAATCCTCCAGTCGTGCTCGATCCATCCTGGCGCCGCTCGACGCTCGCCCTCACCGCTTGTGCAGCGCTTCAATTCTTAAATTCCGGAATTTTATGGGCGCAGGACGAGCATCTCGGAATCACGGAATACGAAATCGCGTGCATGCCATGCCATGGGTTGGAAGGCCGCGGCGATGGACCGCTTGGGGCTTCGTTGAAGGTCATGCCAAAAGATCTGACGCAGATTGCCAGGAACAACAACGGCATATTTCCTGCTGGAAAAGTGGCGGCCATGATCGACGGGCGCGCGACCGACGCTGCCCACGGTTTTCGAGAAATGCCGGTTTGGGGCGATCGCTATCGCAAAGTTGCCGAACCGGGTGAGAGCACGTCAACGGTAGACAGCAGGGCACGTATGCAAATCGATGCTCTCGTAAGGTATCTCGAAGAAATACAGGAGCGCTGACCGAGCGAGCGAACGGACAGGGGCTTTAACGCCGTAGTTGCCTGATCGCTCGATCTTTAGGGCTGAGAACGCCTCAAAAGAAGCAAAAGCCCATCGGCCATCGACTAGCGGACGACGAGCACAGACACTTCGGTCTGCACGAGAACCTCGTCGGTCTGACTTCCGAGAAAAAAGCGACTGAGTCCCCGGCGCCCGTGAGAAGCCATAACGATCAGATCGCAGTTGTGCGCCTTGGCCGCCTCAAGAATGCCTTCAGAAGCAAACCGCTCAACGATATGCACGCTCTCGCAGGCTAGGCCGCTCTTCTCCGCTGTCGCCGCCAAAGGAGCGAGCAACTGTTCCGCCTGCTGCTTGGCATCCTCCATGTACTTTTCTAGGGAGTATGCCTGTGCTGTCTCGCCAGACACGACCGATGACCAGGGAACGGTAACCGTCACCATCACGACGGCGGCCTTCAGGCGTGCGGCAAGATCCAGCCCCTTGTCGACAGCTTTTTTCGCCAATTTGGAACCGTCCGTCGCGATGAGAATTTTCTTGAACGACATTGTCTGAACCTCTGGGTTTCGTGACACGTCCTTTGAATTCCCGCACTTCCCGATACGCGGGCTTGCTCCGGCATGATGGCCTTGGACGCATACCGCTGCCTTAACAAGCGTCAAGAGCGGTCGCTTCATTCGGCATGGGGGTCAGCATCTCCGCTCCGCCTTTAACAGTAGTCAATGATCTCTGCGCTTGAGCGGAATATTCAAAAGGGCATTTCCTTTTCTGGAACGAAAGGAAAAGAAGGGAGTGGTCCGATGGAAATGCAGAAAGTGAAAGAACTCGCGCAGATGCTTATCGAGGCGCATGGGAATAGGGCAGAGCAAGCCGCAGCCCGGCGTCAGGCTGAACAAGAGCGGAAAGGCAACGCGGAAGAGGTGCAAACCTGGAAGCGTGTCCGCTTGGTTCTGGCCGAAAAGAGGGGGCCGCACGAATCCTGACACCTGTCGAAGCATTTCGCCCGCCGCCGGTCGCCTGAAGGGCAATGGGCGACCCGGCATTGCGTTCGCTTCGCCAAAGAGATGGGCGGCGGTAGATTGACGTTTGTCAAAACGTGGTGGCGAATGAAGGACTAAACTTTGTTGACCTCAGGGGGCGTCTCCCTCACGGCACCAACGCCGTGTTCTGTCCAACGGACTGCGGGAACTTCGTTGACCGATCCGCTACTAGGCAAACACGATGGCTGCGCTCAGGAGGACAGGAGTTGATCGTCGAAGTCGGGTTCTCCTCCCATCGACTTGATGCCGCGATGTCCAGGCGGCGGCTTGAGGCTGCATGTACGTCCCGGGCCGAGGACGCATTCGAATTAAACAATGATTGTGCGGCAGACTGCCAAAGGGAGATTGCCCGCCCGCGGCTCCGCTAAAGGCCGAACTCCGACATTCGAATTGCTTGACATGTCGGATCGGCAATTTCGCTCAGGTTTCTAACGACAACTTGGCGTCCACCCTGTCGCATTCACTCTTGCACTTCGGACAAGAAGGATCATTTTTATGTCCATGCTTGCCTCGAACACTTTTGCCGCCGGTTCTCCTTCCGGTTCCGGCTCAGGCAACGACCTCCCGAACCAGCAACGCAAAGGCCAGCAAGGCAAACGCAAGGCCTGTGTCGGTCAAAGTGGCAGCACGCTTAGACCTGCAGGCGTTTCGTTATCGCATGCTGGAATGGCTCGAGCGGATTGCCCGAGTCCGACCAGGTGGGTGGCGGCTGGTGTCGATATCCTCTCCGAGGGCGAAGACGTGCCAGCGTACGTTTTGCTTCTTCAAGGTTGGGCAGCCCCCTACAAATGTCTTTGCGAAGGTCGCCGGCAATTCTTCGATATTCTCATCGGTCGCGACGGTATTCGAGGCCTGCGATCCTCGCGCGACGCCAAGGCGACACTCAGCATGGTGGCGCTCACGGATTGCAATGTGTGGCAGGGTAATGGCGATGAACTGAGGGTGCTGAACGGCACGCGCGACGGGCCGAATTTCGATGAGGCGCAGACCTATTTTATCGAACAGCATCTGAGAATGCTCAACCTGATGACTTTTCTCGGCCACACGCGTGCACCGGAGCGCGTAGCTTATTGCCTGCTCGAACTCTGGAAGCGTCAGCTGGGTGATGCTGCAATTGCCGGAGCGCGTTGTCCTCTTCCGATCAAGCAGGGCGACATAGGTGATGCAACCGGGCTGACCGGCGTGCATGTCTGCCGAACTCTGGCAACCTTCAAGAAGTTGGGGATCGTCAGGATCGCAGACGGGCAGTTGACGGTCATGCGCCCACTCGATTTGGCGGACATCGCCGGCACGCTGCCATTCGAAGGCAACGACTAGGACGCAGCTAAGGTCGCTGACCTAAGGCCGCTACTGCCCATCCGCGAATTCAGCCACAACGCAGGCATGGTACGATCCCGACGGCCGGTCGACGCGGGCAAAGCCGACAGCCTCGTCCGATAGCGCTTCGTTGAAGACTTCGATGGCGCGAAACCGCCCGTAACAGGACCGGCTCGCCAGAACGTGGTCCAGCATCTGCGGACGGCCCTGATGAACAACGCTGAAACGACGGTCAGGGCAAATGGCCCGGTCGAGAACGATCAGTGCGGCATCGGCTAAGTCGCCATTGCCGGTGTCCTGTTCGGCGCCTGATACGATCCTCAATGGTGCTGCGTAATCCTCGGCATTAAAATCGCCAGCAACGATGATCAGCCGATCGGGCTTAGTCGATTGGAGCCGGTCGATCAGCAGCCGGATCTCCAGGGCCTGCAAATCGCGCTTAATGCTGGAAAGGCAATAGCCCTCTGCCCAGCCACCGACACTCTTCCAAACGAAAGGCGCAATCTTCTGTCCTCGAATGCTCGATGCCAACGGGGCACGCAGATGACAATTGACGACGGCGAGTTGCGAAGCATCCGGCAGTTGGATCTCCGTGTGCAGGACCGGGCGGTCAAACGAGATTGAGATGCTCTCTGGGCTGGCAGGTTCGCACGTGCCGCCAGGATCCGCGGTCACGGGGTAATATTGAATGGGTGGCACAAGTTCGTGCTTCACGCTCGACTGCGAAACGATTGGCCAGCGGCTCAGCGTCACAAGATTATGGACATCGCTGATCTGGGCATTGGGATGCGACCGCGAAGCAGCCCGTTCAAAGCCTGCATAGGGCGTGTCGGCCAAAAGCAGGTCAAGTGCCTCTAGGGTGCGTGCGGACTTGCCATGTTCGTGCTGAGCGTTCACTTCCTGCAAGCACAGAATGTCAGCGCGCGCACGCAGCAAATCCGGGCGCAGCATGGCGATCCGCTTTTCGATCGTGCGGCTCGCACGCGGAGGCAGGTCGAGGCTTTCGAGGTTGAAGGTCGCGATTCTCATGGGGCTTTGAAGAACACTCCATGTCTGATTGGTCCAGGAAACTTCTCCTGGACGGCTGGGCTCGGCATTGGGCGAGTTTACTTGGATAGGCTCACACTGCCGCTGCCTCGCGGACCAGAAAAGGTGACGGTCTGCCGGGATCCGCTGAGCCGTACCCGCACACGCCCGGAGACATCGAATTCCGGATTGTAGAAGTCGCCGACGAAAAGGTTGGGATTGACCATCAGAACTTCTCCGGTCTGGTTGACCTTGGCGGATGGAGAGGCGCAAACCGCACTAACGCTGAAGACCTTTGGCGTATGGCGGTTGTAAGTGATGCGGCAACGGACCTTTTCGCGTTTGCCGTCCTTAGGATTGACATAACCGCTACCATTCCAAGTGCCCGCAAGCTCTGCGGCCCAGCCAGACGTTGCCCCTAACAACGCAACGCCGAGCGGCACAAGCATAAAGAAACGAAAAAGCGACATTGTCCTCATATCAGCCTCCTGCAGTGGGGTTGTGAGCATCGTCCTCGCGCGAGACAGTCTGCTTCGATGGTGTCTGGCGATCGAATGTGTGAAGTCGAAACCGATCTGAAAGTAGAATGGTGGCTGGAAGAATAAACAGGTCAGCGGCCAGCGCAAAAAACAGCGTCACGATGCAGACGAGGCCGAACTGCCGTGTCGGCGGTACGGCGCTGAATTGCGTGACACTCAGGCCTGCCAGAAGGACGAGGGTTGTGAGGATGAGCACCGTGCCAATGATCCGCAGGGTACGTTCAGTGGCAAGCTCCACCGAGGCTGCGGTCTGCACCTCGAGACGATAACGATTGAGCACATGCACCGTGTCATCAACGGCAAGGCCGAAAGCGACAGTCAGGCCGACGATGGTTGCGTAGTCCAAGCCGCCGTTGATCACGACGAGCCACGTTCCTGTAGCAAACAGAGCGAAAAGGTTCGGCAGAATGCTCAGTGCGGCCATTCTGACCGAGCCAAGCGCAACGCCGATGAGTGCAATGACCACGGCCACGGCGCCCATCATACTCATACTGAGTTCTGAGATCACGCGCGTCGAACGCGTAGCTGCCACACTGGATAGACCCGACAGCGTGAACTGGAATTCACGATGACGATTGCGTATGTCGTCAAGCCGTATTTCTATTGACTGCGAAATCCGGAGGATCTCCTTGGATTCCAGATCCGCGATAAATCCAGAAACGAGCGCTTGACGATGCTCCACGTTCAAAAAGCGCGATGTGATCGAGGTAGGCACGGTTTCAAACAGGCGTTCCGATGCAACCTCGGGAGAGAGCCCTCCGGACTCCGCCCAGGATTGGAGGTCTTGCAAGGAATTGACTTTGCTGATCTCAGGGAATTCCGCCATTTGCGCATGAACCGAGGCGATGGCCGCAAGGACTTCAGGTGCCGATCGAGAAACGGCCGCAGGCCATTCAATGATCACGCTCAATGGGAATAGGCCTCCCATTTTCTGTTCGATGTTGTGCGTAACCTTGGCTGCATCGCCTTGGTCGGGGAGCATGTCACTTAGCCGATAGCGTGGCTCCAATTGCAGGTAGGCGAGAGCGAAAAGCACGGTCGCGAATAGGCCTGCGCCGACAACCCTTGCTGGCGCGCTAGAAACGAACGTTGCGATCGCACTTGCTGCGGCGTCGAGTTGGTGAACGCCATGATACGGGTTCTTGGCGTGCAGATAATTTGCTCCGGGCGATAGGAACAGCGCTGCCAGCAAAGGCATAAGAGCCAGCACCAACATCAAGGCGACCAGGACGCACAATCCGGACAAAAGCCCGAACGACGCGATCAAAGGCGAACTTGAGAACGTCAGAGAGAAAAGTGCAATCGATGTCGTAAAGGATGTGAGCGCAATGGCCGGGCTTATTTCGTGGATTGAAGCCCTGATCGCTTTTGACGTTTTCTCTCCTGCATCGAGGTTGCGGCAGATGGCGAACAGGAAATGCATCGCATCGTTGAACGTGACTACGAGTACAAGTGGCAGTATCGCGTTCATCAACGGATCGACGCGGGTCCCCGTCCAGCCAAACAGGCCAAGGCACCATATGACGGCAAGGACCGCAGGAGCGTTGGCGATCAGGACCAGTTTCCAATGCTGAAAAAACAAGCCGCATACAATCGCACCGACCGCCAGACCAACCACGCTGAACGTCAAAATATCCCGCCGAGTGCCTTCAATCACTTCGGCTTTCATCGTTGGAATACCGGCCAGCCCGACGGTAAGGCCTGGGGTCTCGGCAGTAGGTCGCAGAAGGGACTTCAATTCACTTATGACGTCGGGCAGCCCACGCCGGTCGACCTGCTCGCGGTTCAAGGTCACGATGAAAAGCGCCATCTGCTGGCCGGTTCCGTTCAGTGACAACAAGCGTCCGTTGGCGAGTGGGTGGGCCGCAACGCGGCGCCTCAACGCTTCGCGTTCCGACGGGACCTCGGGAATTGTTTCAGGGATCAAGGACGCCGTCGGGACGCCGGGCTTTAGAGGCTCGCGTAGCGAGAAGATGGAGACCACGGAATTCACGGAGCCGGACAACAGTAGTTCGAACGTCATGTCCTGCATGGATTGCAGGGAATTTTCGGAAAAAAGGTCATCGGCCTCTATGGCGACGAACGCATCAAGTGCGCTGGCGGGAAACCTCTCGCGGAGCTGTTCGTAAGTGACAAAGTCGGCCGTTTGCGAGCGCAGAAAGTTGTCGAGAGCATCGTCCGTTTTCAGCCAGATCAGCCCCAACGCTACGACCGTTGTCAACCATATGAGCACGCCGAAGGTCTTCATTGGCCAACGGGCAGCGACGTGGCTCAAACCCGCCAAAGCTCTGATTGCCGCATTCGTATTCTCGGCGCTCATACGCAAATGCTCTTGCCCCGATAGGCTGATATTCGTCATGCAACCGGTCCGTCAGAACCATTCCTGGCACTCCGGCGCATAAGACAGCCATGCATCGGAGCAATCGACCGAGTGCAGCACGGAAGGACGGGGTGCAACATGACGGATGTCAATCTTGGTCGCCGATGGAGGCAACCCAGGACCGGTTTCAATCGATGCCTGGATTTCGTGGACCCAGCCCAGGAATTTGCATTCTGTTCGCCCTCTCGTTGAGGCTAAGATGACAGCTTGCAAGCCAGTGCCTTGGTTAGGGACTGGGACATTTCGCTTGATCACGCCGGAAACCAAATCCTGATGCATCAAACGCAGAATGATCCGCAGCCCAAGCTCGTGCGCAGAATGGGCCTGCCTCTTCTCACTCTGTACGGGCTCAGCGTGACGGTGGGAGCCGGCATCTATGTTCTTATTGGGGAAGCGGCAGCGCGAGCCGGGCCGCAGGCTCCGTTCGCATTTCTCCTCGCCAGTGCTCTGGTTGCGCTTTCGGCGGCAAGTTATGCCGAACTTTCTGCAAGGTTTCCTGTCAGCGCCGGTGAGGCAGCCTACGTTCACGCAGGCCTGCGTTGGCCAAGCCTCGCATTCGTCGTGGGCCTGATGGTCTGCGCTTCCGGCGTCGTCTCTTCTGCGACACTGCTGACGGGCAGCGTCGGCTACGTTCGAGGGCTCATCAGCCTGCCTGACTGGGGCGTCATGCTGACATTTGGATGTCTGATTGGCGGAATCGCAGCATGGGGTATCGGCCAAACTGCTTGGACGGCTGCAGCCCTTGCTGTCGTTGAGGTTGGTTTGCTGGTGGCCATCGCGGTCGTTGGATTGTCAGATACGCACGCGATATCGATGGCTTGGTCAAACGCTCTCGCCGCCCCGCAATCTGGCGCGCTCTTCGGACTGTCCAGCGCCGTCCTGATCGCCTTCTTCGCCTTCATAGGCTTTGAAGACATGGTGAATGTTGCTGAAGAAGTCCGGGAACCAGAAAAGACGCTGCCCCGCGCCATCGCGCTGACGCTCGCAATCACGACCGTGCTCTACTTTGTCGTCATGCTGGTGTCTTTGTCGAAACTATCCGTCTCGGAATTGGCAAACAGCAATGCGCCGCTGTCGCATGTCTTCGAACGGCTGTTCGGCGGCGATGGCCGTCTGGTCGGCCTGATCGCGATAGCAGCTGTTCTCAATGGCATGCTTGTTCAGGTCGTGATGGCGAGCCGCGTGATCTATGGGTTGAGCCGGATGGGACAGCTTCCTTCGGCCTTGGGAGAGGTCAATTCCGTCACCAGGACGCCGGTCGCGGCAACGGGGTTGGTAGTGGTTGCTGTGCTGGTACTCAGCTTTGGATCGCAAACGTCTTTCCTTGCTGATCTCACATCGACGATCACGCTCCTCGTATTTGCAGCCGTAAATCTATCGCTATGGCGACTCAAGTCGCGGGCAGAGGCTGCGCCCGTCGCGTTTTCGGTCCCTGTATGGATTCCGATCGTCGGCTTTTTCGTTTCGCTGGCATTCGTCGGAATTGAATGGGCAAACAGACTTGGGTGAGCAAAACCTACTACGAACGCGGTGTCCGACCCGCTCGTTATGCCGTGTTCGGTGCAGAGTTTCGGGTCTTGGCGGCAGCTTGGCTCGCAAGTGGAGCAGGCCGATGAATGGATTTTCTTCAAGTTCCTGCAATCGGCGACTAGGGCAACTGGAAATCTCTACGCCAATCGGAGCGGGGCAATTTATCCGTCCGCGAGTGTCGGGTAATTGGTTTTTCTCAGTCGGTGCCTGTTGGCGTCTAAGGAGGCTGAGCGGGCAACCTTTGACGTGGGTTAATGCAGGAAACCCACGCGGCGTATGCAATGCACACGACATCAATATTCCGCAGCTGTCGGACCACGCCATTCGGAACAGGCAAATGGATTAGGAGACTGGAAATGAACAATCTGGTTTGGCGCGAATTCGAAGGCGTCAAGGCGTTCCAGGCGACATCTTCTTCAATGCGGTGCGGATCGGATTTGTTCAGGCCCATCCTCACTCTCATTGCAGCGCTTGTCTTGAGCGCGATGTCACCGGCAGTTGCTGCTGACAAGCCGATGCTTGATGCGCGCGAACACGGCAGCGCTGCCGAACTGAGCTACGGCGGACGGCTTTATGACAACCATTGGGGTGTGATGGGACTGGCCGCGCCTGTGTTGCCCAACCCAACCTATCCGGCAGACCCTGCGGAGGCGCCGAACTCGACTTGGCGATGCGTTTCTTGCCACGGTTGGGACTATGCCGGCAGCAAAGGGCATCTGCGGGAAATCGGTTCGCAATTCGTTGGTTTGCACGGTGCAAAGGGGCGCTCCCCGGACGAGATCACGAAGCAACTGCGGAATGCGACCCATAGGCAACTCGTCGAACGACTTCCGCCGGAGGCATTGAGGGCCCTGTCGCTGTTTGTGTGTTGCGGTCAGCATGACGCCAGCACTCTCATCGGGCCGAATGGCGAGGGGATCGGCGATCCGTTGAAGGGCACGGACATCTACGAAGGTGTCTGCAGCCGATGTCATCAGGCCGACGGCAAAGCCTCGATCTACGGCGAGAAGGGCGATATGTCGTCCCTCGGATGGATTGCCCGCGAGCGCCCGGCACAGGCGGTCCACAAGATCATCAACGGCGTGCCAAGCGCCGACATGCTGTCGCTCCGGTTTCTGGAAGCCGACGGCATTCGCGATCTGCTCACTTATCTCCAATCTCTAGACGCCCAATGATGTCTTCGTCGTGCTCGCAGCATCAGGTCCTTCGCACCAGGCAGCGCCATCATCGATATGCGTTTCATCAAGGCAAAGCGCGGACATGACTGTGTAGACTTTCGCTCGCTGTATTTCAGGCCTTGGAGCGAAGGTGTCATCAT
>CAYGRH010000031.1:0-17693 GCA_964352165.1 uncultured Hyphomicrobiaceae bacterium
ACCTCGGGCTGACGCTGGAAGATATCTCGCAGAAGGTCAGGCAGAACACGCAGGATCTTCCCGCGGGCAAGCTTGAAGGCGATGTCGAAGTTCAGTTGCGGTCCAAGGCCGAGCGTAAGACGCCGGAAGCAATCGGCGGCATCGAGATCAAATCGACAGCTGATGGTGACAAGATATTCCTGCGCGACATCGCCGAGATCAATACGGAGTTTGAACGCGAGGGGAAGATCGGGCTTCTCAACGGCAATCGCGCAATCGAATTGACCGTGCAGCGCGCACTGTCGGGCGACACCATCCAGACGATGCGGCTTATGGAAAAGTACATCGCGGAGGTCAAGCCAACCTTGCCGCCGACGCTGAACGTGACGGTCTACGATGTGCGCGGCAAATTCGTCGTGCAGCGGCTCGGTATCCTGATCGAAAACGGACTACAGGGACTGGTCCTTGTGCTCCTGATGCTGTTCATCTTCCTCAACGCGCGCATTGCGTTCTGGGTGGCAGCCGGTATTCCCGTCGCGCTGTTTGCTGCCCTCGGCGTGATGTATCTGACCGGGCAGACGATCAACATGATCTCGATGTTCGCGCTGATCATGATGCTCGGTATCATCGTCGATGACGCCATTGTTGTCGGTGAACAAGCTGCAACCTTGGAAGAGGAGGGGCTTGCGGGGATTGATTCAGCCGAACAGGGCGCAATGACAATGTTGCCGCCGGTTACCGCTGCGACGTTGACCACGATGGCTGCGTTCCTGCCGATCTTTTTCATCGGGGATCGCATCGGCGATATCATGGTGGCTATTCCGCTTGTTGTACTTGCTGTGCTCGTGGCAAGCCTCGTGGAGTGCTTCCTTATTCTTCCCGGCCACCTGCGTCATGGACGCAAGCCAGGACACCAACCCAGCATGCCCCGCCGTGTGTTCGACCGTGGATTCAACAAGTTCCGCGACGGGGCTTTCAGCACGTTCGTTACGATGAGCTACAGATGGCGCTACACGACATTCGCTACGATGATTGCTGTGTTTATTCTGGCCGTTGGTATGCTGGCCGGCGGTCGTGTGGGGTTCCAGTTTTTCCCTTCGCCCGAGCCTGAAAACATTTCCGCCGAGATCGAATTCGGCGCGGGAACGCCGCGATCGGAACAGACCGCGGCACTGCGAATAATCGAGAAGGCTTTACTTGATACCGAGCAGGAACTGCTGAAGCGGCCGGGTGCAATCGCCGAGGAAGATACGAGCTTCGTTCATCTCTTATCGAACGGTGTGCGCAACCTGGTTGGGATGCCGAGCGAAGACAGCGTGCGTGGGGAAGATGCAACCAAACAGCATCGTCTCGTTGAGGCGACCATCGGCATTCTCGGTCGAGCCGGGCGTTCGCAAGGCGACAATCTCGCAGAGGTCGGGGTTCAGCTTACGCCAAGCGAACTTCGCGGCATTCGAACAAAGGAATTCCAGACCGCGTGGAGAAAGGCTATCCCCGATATCGCTGGTGTCGAGCGGATTGCCATCTCCGGCCGGCGCGGTGGACCTCCGGGCCGTGATGTCGATGTGCGGCTGCGCGATGCGCCAATCGACGTTCTCAAGAAGGCCGCGGAAGAGTTGAAAGTCGCGTTGACCGGATATCCGGGCGTGACGGCAATTTCCGATGACCTGCCATATGGCAAGCAGGAGTACGTCTTCGAACTCAACGCGCGCGGTTTATCGCTCGGGTTCTCGGGACAGACGATTGGTCAGCAGGTTCGCAATGCGTTTGAGGGACGAATAGCGACGCGCTTTTCGCGCGGGGATGAGGAGATCACTGTTCGCGTGCTGCGTCAGCAGACCCTTGCCGGCCGGCAGGATCTTGCTCTTGTCTACGTGACGGCTCCGAACGGCGACCGCGTTCCGCTGAGCGAAATCGTCACCATGACGGAGCGGCGGACGTTTTCGATCATTCAACGCCGCGATGGTGTTACGACCGTTTCGGTGACGGCCGATATCGACCCGGACGTCAGCTCCACGCAGGAGGTTGTTGGGCAGCTTGGCGCATCTGTCATGCCGCGGCTCGCCGAAAAGTATGGTCTCAGTTACGAGTTCAAGGGGCGGGCTGACGAAACGCAAAGTTCGTTCCGCGATCTTCAGCAGGGCGCGATGCTCGCGTTCGCGCTCATCTATATCGTCCTTGCCTGGGTGTTCGGCAGCTATTGGAAGCCGTTCGCGGTGATGATGATTATTCCGTTCGGGTTTGTCGGGGCAGTGATCGGGCATTACGTCATGGACTACAGTCTGACGATTATCTCGCTGATCGGCCTGCTTGGATTGTCCGGCATCCTCGTCAACGATTCCATCGTTCTGGTGAGCCGGGTCAAGGAGCGCATCGACATGGGCGATACGCTTGAGGAGGCTGCCATCGGTGGCGCGCGTGACCGGCTTCGGGCCGTGCTGTTGACGTCGCTGACGACGATTGGCGGTTTGACGCCGTTGCTGTTTGAGACGAGCCGGCAGGCGCAGTTCCTCATTCCGATGGCGGTGACGCTGGTGTTCGGTCTGGCCTTGGCGACGATCCTGGTGTTGGTGCTCGTGCCGACGATCCTGGGGATCAGCGGAGATATCGGGCGGGCAGCCAAAGGCCTTTGGAGTTTCGTCTACGGACGTCAGCCAGAGGCGCGCGCGGTTCCCGGCGAATAGTTCTGCTGGTCTTCGATGGTGCTGCGGGGGTCCGTCAGGAGCTTTCGCCCGGCGTGCGAACTACGCTGATAGAAACAGCGCGTAGGGCTCTTCGACGGTGCGCTTCAATAGTTGCGCGTATTCCTCGTAAGCCGAATGGCCCGATCCAATTCTGCCGAATGCGGCTTCTTCGCAATTCTTCATCGGGATGAAGGCGATGGGTGTCGCGACTGGTGTCAGCATGGCACCGCGGCCTGCTTTCAGCGTCGTCAATATCCCATGCAGTTCACCGTTGATGGTCGGCCTGGATACGACGATCAGGCGGTATTGCCCGTGGCGGTTCGTGACAAAATAGATGTGTCCGCTCTGGTGGGGGATCGAGACATTGCCCCACTGCGTGAAGGCGTCATCGACGCGGTCGGCTTCACGGAACGCAAGCCTTGAGGTGGCATCGTCCCAGCGGACCTCGGTGCGGTAGGAGTAGACTGCAGGTGTTTCGCCGAACGATGGGCGCAAGGTGAGATAGTCGCCCTCGATCCACGAGACGGCAGGGCGCGCATAACAACCCAGGTCCTCGGGGGCGAGGCCAGGAGTAGGGCTGCCGTTTGGCGGTTGCTGGGCGCTGGCGTTTGCGCTTCGCAGGCCAACGCCGAGAGCCTCTTCCAGGCGCACGAGAGTGGCCATGGTGAACGGCCGGCTCCCGGTCAGCGCCTTTTCCAAGGTCGACAGGGAGATGCGGGCGTCGACGGCGAGTTGCTGCCGGGTCATCCGGCGGCGGGCAATCTCTTCGCGCACCAGCAGGGCGACGCGCTCATTGTCCGACAAACTCAGCCGGCCTTCCGGCCCAGGAGGAACATCGGTGCCGGGGCTCGAGGATTGGCGGCGCATTGGTCAAACTCCTGAAACGAATTTTATACGGCGGGCGCTGAAATAAGCGGATGGTGGGGTGGGCAATGCAGCGGCCGTGCCTTTCCAGCACGGCTATGGCCCGGACATATCCGCACAATCATGCCTTCCCAATGGCAGTGCAGGCGATTTGCGGCGGATGTGTCCAGGAAATGAAAGATCTAGACGCTTCAAGTCATTGAAACAAATCGATGAATATTCGGCCTGAGGGCGGTGGATACAGGACCGCATCCGTTCAGAAGGATTTCATCATGGTTTTTCAATTTGCACGAGGGGCTGCCGGGAGGCAGTTGGCCGGGTCGCCCGGGTATGGGTCGACGGGGCTGGCGCGACATTACCGAGGTCATTTACGGTTTTCGATGGGGGACTGGCGGTCTTCGCCCGTTGTCGCGGTATCTCTTGCCGCTGTTGTGTTCCTTGTTGCCGCATTCGGGATCGCTTTATTTTTTGCCGGCGGCGCCCGTGCCCAAACCCCTGCACCCTTCAAGGCTCCGGGCGAAGCGCGCACGGGGACGCTTTTGTTGAAGGCGGAAGTAGAAGGGCGGTTCATCGAGGCACCCCGGCTTGGGACTGATTTCGATGTGATCATTAGCGGGCCGACCGCGCGGGGGCGTCTGACCCAGCATTTTACCAATCCGACTGAGGGCTGGGTGGAAGCAGTCTACGTGTTTCCGCTTTCCGAGGATGCCGCAGTCGATACCCTCAAAATGGTGATCGGCGAGCGTGCAGTGATCGGTGAGATCAAGGAGCGCGGTGAAGCCAAGGCGATCTATGAGCGAGCCAAGGCCGAAGGCCGGAAGGCGGCGCTCGTCGATCAGGAACGCCCCAACCTGTTCATGCACTCAGTGGCCAATATCGGGCCGGGCGAGACTGTCGTCGTGCAGCTCGAGTGGCAGCAGGCTGTCCCGTTCGCTGACGATCAATTTTCGCTGCGGCTGCCTTTAGTGGTCGCGCCGCGGTACAACCCGAAGCCCATCGTGCAGACCGTGGATCTGCGGCCGGACGGCAGTGGCTGGGGGCAGGTCGTCGATCCGGTTCCCGATCGCGATCGCATTACCTCACCGGTGCTTGACCCGCGCGAGAACCCGCCGATCAACCCGGTCTCACTTACCGTTCGCCTGCAGGCCGGCTTCGAACTTGGCGATGTCAAAAGTCATCACCACGACATTGATACCGAAGTCATCTCAGGCAATGAGCAGGTGGTGACACTGACCGACGGAGCTGTGCCGGCCGACCGTGATTTTGAGCTAACCTGGTCGGTGAAGTCCGGCAAAATTCCGGGCGTTGGCCTGTTCCATGAGAGCGTCGACGGTGAGGACTATATCCTCGCGTTTGTAACGCCGCCTGTCGTGGACGAGGCGAAAGATGGCGAAACGTCAAATGAAAAAGCCGGTGCAACGTCGCCGGAAGATACGCCGCGCGAAGTCGTGTTCGTCATCGACAACTCCGGCTCCATGGGAGGGACTTCGATCAAGCAGGCACGGGCTAGCTTGATCTACGGGCTTGAGCGCCTGCGCGACGTAGACCGTTTCAACGTCATTCGTTTCGACAACACGTTTTCGCAGCTCTTCCCCCGCTCCGTTGCGGCGACGAGGGGAAATCGAATGCGGGCCAAGGGTTTCGTGGCGAGCTTAGAGGCCAGCGGCGGTACAGAGATGCTGGCTCCCATGGCCGCAGCGCTTCGTGATTTTGGAAGTGGTGTGGATGGAGGCCGAGCAAACGAGTTGCGTCAGGTCGTGTTTTTGACCGACGGAGCGATCGGCAACGAAAAGCAGTTGCTTGAACTGGTCGGGGCAGAGCGCGGGCGATCGCGCGTGTTCATGGTCGGCATCGGGTCGGCTCCCAACTCCTACCTGATGACGCGGGCATCCGAAATCGGACGGGGAAGTTTCACGCACATCGGCTCTGCAGAGCAGGTCGAAACCCGTATGCGCGACTTGTTCGCCAAGCTCGAAAGCCCCGTCATTACCAACCTTAGTGCATCGCTCGGCGAGATTGAAGGCGACATGACCCCTGACCCGTTGCCGGACCTTTATCGCGGGGAGCCGGTCGTTCTGGCTGCGAAGGTTGCGCGCATCGACGGCACGTTGAAGCTCGAGGGTATGATTGGCAATCAGCCTTGGACGGTCTCTCTGCCGTTGTCTGCTGCGTCGGCTGGAAAGGGCATCTCGAAAGTCTGGGCGCGGCGGAAGATCCGCGATGGCGAGGTCGCCATGCGGCTTGGCCGCATCAACCGGGAGGACGGTGACGCGAAGATTTTGTCTCTCGCGTTGACGCACTCGCTGGTGTCTCGATTGACGAGCCTTGTGGCGGTCGAATCCGAGATCAGCCGGCCGAAGGATGCCAGACTGACCCGTGCTGATCTTCCGTTGAATCTGCCGGCCGGCTGGGACTTCGACAAGGTGTTCGGTGCGCGCGGTGAACGTGCTGGTGAAATGCCGTTGCAGGACCTTGACCAGCGGGCGGATGGCGCGGGAACCGTTGCACCGGGCGATGCTGCTGGCGGACGCGCACTCGATGGGCTCAATCCTGCGCCAGTCTCTCCCAATATGCCACGTTTGCAGAAGTCCAAGTTTGCCGGGGTTGCGGCGAGCAATGCACCGAGCAATGTCGGTGGGATCATGTCCCTGCACTCCAGCGGAGCGGTGTTGCCGCAAACAGCGACCGATGCGGAACTGCGGATGATGCTCGGCGTGCTCGCTTTATTGCTGTCGGCTGCGTTTGCGTTCGGTGGCTGGCGCGCTCGGTTCGTCAAACGAGACTGAGGAGGAAAGCGTCATGGGGGGCAAATTTCCTCAATTCACGATAGTGCAATTCGCCAAGCCTTTTACCCCGTTGTGGGCTTGGCGATGCCCGCGGTTACTTTCGCGGATAGGGCTGGAAAGCTCCCCCGCGAGACGCTCCCACCCCCCGGGGCGAAGGGCTGCGAGCAACGGGCAGTTGCGATCATCCATACTCATCGCAACTGCCCTTCTGGCAGGCGGCACTGGATGTGTGCTGTTTGCACAGGGCATCTATATTCACCTCAAGGCGATTGTCGCGCAGGTTCTCTTGGAGCGCGCATTTGTGCAATCCGTTGAGACGGGACAAGCCGTCAAGCCGTGGTCATGGGCGGACACCTGGCCGGTTGCGCGCGTGTCGGTGCCGAGGCTAATGGCTCAGGCCATCGTGCTGGAAGGTAGCAGCGGCCAGGCACTTGCCTTCGGGCCGGGGCGGTTGCCCGGATCGGCTGTTGCGGGCGAACCGGGAACGGCGGTTTATGCCGCCCACCGCGACACGCACTTTGCATTTATTGGGCAAGTCGTCGTTGGCGACAGGCTGATGGTGACGCGCGATGATGGACGCGAAATTACGTTCGATGTCACGGGAACCTCTATCGTTTCCTGGGACAATTCCGGGATCGATGTTTATGCCAGTGGGCGCAATCTCGTGCTTGCCACGTGCTGGCCGTTGGACGCGCGCACTGCAGGTCCGCTGCGATATCTCGTGCATGCCGCAGTGGTCGATCGTGATGAAGAAACTCAGCGCGTTGCAGATTAGGGAGCGCTGTGCGGCTTTAGGCTTACTGCGGCAGCATCAATTCGAGAACCATCTTCCAGCGGTTGTGCTTTTCCAACTCGCCGGCCCAGAACGTCTGCAATTTTTCGCCGGATATCAGCTCGCCCTCGAGCGAATTGCGCAAGCGATAGGCCTGCCACTGTTCGCTGGCAAAAACCTGTTCAAATAGTTTCGTGTAATAGAGCGCTGCTTGTGGTTCCATCTTGCCTGGACCTACTACCGAGCGCTGCATGAAATAATGAAAGTCCATGCCGGTTTCGCGCAGCGTGGGCGTGTTGCGGTAGCGCGGGATCCGGACAGGGGTGATTGCGACGATGGGTTTCGTCAGGCCTTCCTTGTAGAAGTTTACCTGCTCGGCGGGATTGTTGACGGTCGATTGTGCGCGTCCTTCCGCCAGCTCCTTAGCGACCGCGCCGCCGCCCTTCATCGGCTTATACGTCATCTCCAGGCCGTACGTCGCGTTGAGGAAGTCGGTCAGCATGTTGTCTTCGCTGTTTGACCCGGTGCCAGCCATCACCCAGTCCTTGCCCTTCTTCTTTGCGGCGGCGACAAAGTCGTTGATCGAGTTGATGTCCTTTGCTTCGCTGCTGACCCAAAGCAAGAAGACGTCCATGCCAAGACGGGCGATCGGAGTGAAGTCTTCAAGCTTCAGTTTGAGTTCGGGCCGGTTGATGGGAACGGTGTAGAAGCTGTTCAGCGTGAACATCAAGGTGTGGTTGTCGCCTGTCTTTGACTTCAAGGTCGTCAGTGCCTCAGCGCCCGAATCTCCCGGCAGGTTGATGATCTCGAAGGGGACCGGCGTGAGATTATTCTTGACCATCACTTCGGATAAAAAACGCACAGCCTTATCGGCACCGCCGCCCTTGCCGGCCATGACAATGAATGTGATCGGTTTGGAAGGCTGCCAGGCAGCGGTCGTGGGGCTGGAAAGAAAGACGGAAATCATTGTGAAAATGGCGATCGCGCTACTGCGCGCGGTAAAGGCAGCCAGGAAAAGGCAACGCATGACGAAACTCCAATTTCGAACGCCGCTTGCGGGGCATCGATCAATATCAGTGTGGCTGTAACGTGTTTCGACCGAGGCGGTCGCAATCGATTCAGTAGCGGTTTGCAACCATAGCCAAAGGGCGGTGTGCGTTGAGCAGTGCTGCGCGAAGGGTGTTCCGTTTGAGTGTCACAAGTTTTCTGTCAGCGCGTGCCAGGGGGCTCCGGAATTCGCCAGATGTCCCGGGCTATACAATCCCGGTTCTGGTTCCCCACAGACTCTGTCTTATTTTAGTTCCCCGCCTTCACTTTGACAGCAGGGCATGGTGTTTTTTTTACGAAGCCTGCGTGAGGGCTCCAACGAGGGCTGTTTCGCCGTCGTGTCGTTGTGACTTGTTCTTAGATTTGCGGTGACGCCACCGACCGTTGTTCAGCGAGCGTTGGCGCTTATCGTCTGATTTCAGGGCGGGCGTTGTTCAAACCCAAGGGCATTACATTAGCTAGCTCAGCAGGCTTTTTCGACGTGCACACCCTATTCATGGCATTGTTGGACAAATCTACACTTCCGCGCCTTAATCTGATTGGAAATGTTACTGCGGCTTGGGATTCATCCATTGGAGAATCTGGCTACAGAAGCCGTTGGGACGGGTTCAATCGGCCGGAAAGCTTTGAAGATGGCAGGCAAGAGATCAACTCCGTTGTCGGCTGATATTGGTGAGTGAAGCAGGTGGTTGAGACTGCACGAGGCAGAATTGATGAGTAGCGAAACCGTTTCGCAAGTCTGGTTGGAATCCGCCGATGGCCGGCGCTGGCCTATCGAGACGAATTGCGCCATCGGGCGGTCGCCGACGAACACCATTGTCGTGGATGACCGGAAGGTTTCTCGTCGGCATGCCATTGTTCACCGGCAGGATATGAGCGAATACTGGCTTGTCGATCTGGGCAGCGTTAACGGGTCGTTCGTCAACGGTCGCCGGGTGACATTGCCGGTTCGCCTGAAGGAAGATGACACGATTGCAATCGGTGGGGCTGAACTGGTTTTCCGGCAGGCTTCATCGTTACAGGCGCCTTCCGAAAACGCGACTTTGACGTCCATGACGCTGATCGAAGTCAAGGGCATTGATTGCTGGATGCTGCTGGCCGATATCGTGGGATCGACAAAGCTTGCCAATCAATACCCCAGCAACGAATGGGCCACTTTGGTCGGATCATGGGCCGGTGAATGCCGGTCGATCGTTGAACTGCACGGCGGCAGCATCAACAAGTACCTCGGTGATGGGTTCCTGGCGATCTGGTCGGGCCCGAATTTCTCCGTCGATAATGTCGCGGAGGCTGCTGGCAAACTTCGTGATCTTCAATCCCGCACCAAATTGCCGTTCCGTATCGTCATGCATCGCGGTGAGGTTTCGTCTGGGGGCGGTCAGTCCCTTGGCGAGGAAAGCCTTTCGGGGCTTGAGCTGATCATGCTGTTCCGGATGGAGCGGCTGTCGGCGCAGCTCAACAAGCGGTTTTTCGTTAGTGAGGTCGTGGCCGGCGCGCTTGCAAACCAGCTGACGTTCGAAAGCGTCGGTGCTCACATGGTGCCGGGCTACGTCGATGAAGATGAGCGGAACTTTTTTGCGATGCCTGGTCAGTAGTTCGGCCAGGCGCTGGGCCATCCGGTACGGCCGATATTCCCCAAATCCGTTGCTGTGTCGCTATGGCGTCAGACCCGCGTGAGACTTTGGAATTGCAAATTGCAACAGGCTGAGCGCGACCGGAAGAGTTCAAGGGTCCGGTGATTCAAATCCGATCGAAGTGGGGAACAAGCCGAAATCCCCGCCAGTAGCCATCAGCAAGCCGGCTGCTGCAATCAATGCCACGGCCAGACCAATCAAGAAAATCTTCGATGAGCCGCCGCGGCCCGTGATCCGTTCTTCATCTGCGTGAAAAGTCGCGCGATCCTCACGCATCACGGGCCGCGTGAATGTTATGGTTTCAGAGTTGCCGTCGTCCTCATCATCACCAAAATCATCAAGCTCGCGGCCGATGGCTTGTCCGGGATCTACGACGTTGATAGCAACGATCGTGGTGTTGTCCTGGTGGGGAGCCTGCTTGTCGGTGACCGCCTGTAACAGCGCATCTGCCAGTTCGCCCGGCGATGATGTTTCGAAATCGGAGATGACGGTTGCGATCTCGTCGCCCGATAGCGTTAGCAAACCGTCGGAGGCCAGGATCACCCAGTCGCCCGGCTCAAGAGGGTAGGCTTCGGCTTCGATTTCCTGGATCGGAATGACGTTGCCGGTCAACGCCGAGCGCAGGGCGCGGCGGCGTCGGTCACTCAATGCGACCTCCGCGGTTATGATGCCCGCTTCGACTTGCTTGTCGAGCATTGCACCGTGGGAATGGTCCGCGTTCAACCTGCTGAGATGGCCTTTGCGATAAATCAGCAGAGCTGAATCGCCCACACTTGCCCACCTGAGGCCTTCACTCGACAGGAAGCTTGCGACCAGCGTGCAGCCCATGCCCTTCAGCGCGGCATCGCCGGCTACTGCATGGCGGATCGAATCGTTGCTGGTTTCCAACGCGAGCTGGAGACCTGCACCACCGTCCAGACCGGTGCGTTCGAAGGCTGCGACGAAGTTATCGCATGCGAGCCGGCTGGCCAGTTCTCCGGAAACGTGGCCGCCCATACCGTCGGCGAGAACAGCAAGGACGCCGCCGTCGAGTTCACCAGCGGGCAGTGGCATGCTGACCGGAGGCGCGGTCGAAGCGCGCCAGACCCGTGAAGAATCTTCCTGGTGCGCGCGCGCGCCGACGCTTGCGCGGCTGGCTGTCAAAAAATCAATCGCCTGTTGGCTCATGGCCGGTGGCCCCCAGGTCGGTTATTTGTGCCGTATCGGCTCTTTCCGGATCGTCTCTGATCCAGTCGAAGTCGGCTCCGCAGACTGCAATGAAAAGCATGAGTGTATCGCCGATGGAGATCACGTCGCGATGGTTGAGCCGGGTTGGCGTCAAGACGGGTGTATCGTTGTGGCGGACGAGATTTGCCTTGCCGTTATCGCGGATGAAGAAGTCCTGCGTGGTTTCGTCATAGATCAGGAACGCATGTTCTTCGCGTGAAATTCTCGGGTCGCCGTAGTTGAGGCTGATGCGTTGGGAGGAGCTGCGACCGATCGTGTTCTGGCCGTAGTGGATTGGGTGGCTCGCTCCGCGGCCGGGGCCGTCGACGATGACCAGGAAGCCGACTGCCGGGTCGAAGGCGGACGCCGTGTTTTCGTAAGGTTCAAGGGCTGCATCGCTCGTGTCGCTTTGAGATGGCGAGGGGCGACGCCTGGCGGAGGGAATGAGAATCGTATTGTCGTCGGAAGAAGTGTTGTCGTCATGCTCGGCAGTATCGATGGCGGATGGCCCGGGTTCTTGAGATCCCGTCATGGATCGGGCCGGGATGATTGCCGTTGGTGCAACGCCAATGATGCGGCCGCGAGGCTCGCTGCCTGATGATTGGCGGCCGGGTATCAGGCGCGTCGCCGTATCGTCGGGGCTGCCGGGGGGGCCGCCCGAGGAGCTGCCGGGAAAGATGATGCGCGTGTCGTCATCATCGCCGGCGTCGCGGTCGTCATCATGACTGGATCCGCCTGCCTCTATCTGCGTTACCATCGCTTTCCTTCCAGCGCCCCGCTTTGCTGCTGCTGCAGCAATTGCCCTGCGCCTCGTTCACGCGATCGGCTGTCGGGATGTTTCAGCTTGCGCCTAACGGCCTGACAAACGATGCGCTTTCAATGTAGCGGACCTGTGTTGCGCTAAGCGGTGCGTCACAGACCTTAGATAATCTAACGCGCTGACGCTCTATGATGCCCTAAAATTGGGCAAAAAGCTTATCAGGCATTGCGGAAACGTAACCGTACTTCTCCCAATTCAACAACGTCGCCGTCCGCCAGTTCGCGTTCGGCGTAGCGGGTTCCATTCACGAGCACGCCGTTGCGGGTGTCGAGATCACGGATGAGAACGGTTCCGTTGTTTGTGATTTCCAGTGTCGCATGCTGACGGTGGACGGAGCCATTCGTGAAACGAACGTCGTTGTCCTTGTGGCGGCCGATGCGGATCTGCTTGCCTTGGATTGGAACCGCGGGGGCGTCTTCGTCCATCATTTCAAGCCAGCCATAGGGCTGTGCGTCGCCGAAATCTCCGGGGCCCAGGATGACTGTCTCGTCGTTGCCGTCGAGATCGTCGAAGTCGCGCGGATCATAGTCGTCGGCGTAGTTTTGCTGGCGTGCTCGAGGAGCAGCTTGCTGGGAACGACCGCGGGAACGGCGCATCGATGTGAAGATCAAACCCGCACCCATCGCCAGTCCGGCAACCGCCAGAATGGTTATGAGGTTATCGGCGAGCAATCCTGAAATGCCGACATGCCAAGGGTCTTCGGTCTGCCGGTCTAGGCGTACGGCGTCGGATCGAAGTTCGCGGCCGTCCTCGAATTGCGCCGTGAACGTGATCTCGGGCCCAGCCGGCAGGCCGGCTGCCGGGATCGTCATAATCGAGCCGTTCTCGAGCTTTTTGGCGAATTCAGAGGCGTTCTTCTGAATGTCATCGATGCTGAGGCCGGCATAGTTGAGCTGTTCGCCCGTCGTTTCGTCAGCCAACGCCGACAGAACCCCTGGAGGCGAATTCTTTTGGTCGCCGAAGTAAACGGTGAAAATCGCTATGTTATTCTGACGCGCAAGGTCGATGATGTCCTGACGACTGGGACCTGTTCCCGATGAGTAACCGTTGACGAGAAGCACGATGGCCTTGCGGTCTGCTTCATGGTCCTTGAGTTTGGCGATGGCGTCGCGTGCTGCCTGCAGCATCGACGGCGTGCCTGCCTGCGGGCTTTCATTGCGCATGTCGCGATAAACGCGATCAAGTTGGGTCCGGAAGGATCCAAGGCTCGCGCGTTCCTCAAGACGGTCGTCGAAGGTTCCGACGCCGACGGACTGGCGTCCGACGATGAATGCTGCGCGCCCAAGGAATTCGACCATGCGGCGGAATTCGCTCTCAGAAGCGCCGGTTTTCTGGACAATGTAGTACCAAGCCGAGCGGTTCTGGGTCCATTGGTAGGCTTCGTTGTTGCCGGTTATGTCCCGGCCGCTGGATAGTTCGGCGCTGACAGAAGTCGGCTGTTTGCCGCTTGAGGACCGGATCTGGCAGACAATGTCTTCTTTTTCATCAGCGACAGTCGATTCGCACGACGCGTGCAGCTTGTCGGCCTGTGCGGGCGTGTGCCCGAAAACGAGAAAACCGGCCAAAACGGCCGCTAATCCTAATTTAAACTGCATCCTCTCCCCGCTCTGCAAGAGTCGCGTTTGTCATCATCGCGAGATAACATCGAATTTGAACACGATACTCATTATGTTTGTGACTCTGTTACAATGCAGTAACGCGTGGAACATTAAGTGCGTCGGAATCCCGATCAATGGGCCGCAAGATGTTGTTAGCCATCAACCTCTCGCAAGGTTCTTTCATGTACCGTATGAAACACCGGCTCGCGCCACAATATGCATATATCGGGCAGCAACGCTTTGCCATGTGTAACCGAAATCTGCGTTTATCCTGGGTTTTTACGACAACTCAAGTGGTAGATGGGTAAAGCTGGACGGATGAGCCGTCGTGCATCACTAGGCCCGAACGCCACGACGACCGGCGTACGGGCGGGCCGACCAAGACCTAGCGTAGTTCGAGACCGATAATGGAATATCGTCACACATTGCCTGTTGATTGCGAACTCATCGACGAGTTTCGCATCCTCGGGCCGTTGGGCAGCGGTGGGTTCGCCAATACCTACCTCGCCTACGATCTGACGCTCGGTCGCGAAGTCGCAATCAAGGAATATTTTCCCGCCGGTCTGGCTATCCGCGCCTCGACTGAGCGTGTGCAGGTCAAATCCGAGAACGACGAAAAGCAGTTCCGCTGGGGCCTGAACAGGTTCGTTCGCGAAGCCAAGACGCTTGCCAAGTTTCGCCATCCCAGCGTGGTGCGCGTGTTTCGCGTGTTCGACGCCAACGACACCGCCTACATCGTTTTGGAATTCGTGCGCGGCGCAAACATGGAAACGTGGCTGCGCTCATTGGAACGCAGGCCGACGCAGGAAGAACTGGACCAGGTTCTTCCGCCGCTGCTTGATGCGCTGGAAGTCGTGCACTCAGCAGGGATCCTGCACCGGGACATCAAGCCAGCCAACATCTACATCCGCGAGGCAGACCGTCAGCCTGTGCTCTTGGACTTCGGTGCGGCGCGCTATGCCATTTCGGACGTCGCGGGAACGACCGCTGCCATCGTGTCGAAGGGTTATTCGCCGCATGAAGCCTACGCGACAGATGCGCGTATGCAGGGACCGTGGACCGATATCTATGGGTTGGCCGCCACTCTTTACCGTGCGCTGGCCGGTTCGGCTCCGCCGGAGTCCACCAGCCGCGTGCTGGTCGATGACTGTGTGCCGTTGGCGCAATCCGAAGAGCTGATCCAAGACTACCGGCCAGAGTTTCTGGCGGCGATCGACAAGGCGTTGTCAATCATGCCGCAAGCGCGGCCACAGGCAATCCCTGAGTGGCGCGAGCAGCTGTTCCCCGGACTTGCTCCGATCTCTGTTCCCGATGCGGCTTCGCTGCCCGGCGGTGTTGTCGCAGAGTGGAAGCCAATTTCGGATCAGCCATCGGACGCGACGGAGATCGTCGATGAGACGATGACGTCCAACCCGGTTCTGAAGCGTCTTTCGTCGCCGTCATATGCGGCACGTATTCGAAGCGGCAGCTCATCCAAGGGGGCCTCGGCAGGTGCGGGCGGGCGTGACAACGCTCCGGCTGTTCGCTCGGCAGGCAATGGCCTTGCTGGAGAAGCATCGGCCGCGTCATCCTCGCCACGTTCGACTTCGAGGGCGAGTCCATCTTATGGCGCCGTTTCTTTGTCGCCCTCACGGTCACGCCGGGTCGGGCAGCCTCAGGAGCCGGTTGCGGCTCCCAAATCCATCAATATGCGATTTGCCGCCGGCGTCATCCTGCTGATCGGCGGAGCGTCGATGCTGTTTGCATTGGGCGAGAACGGCTTGTTCAGCGGTAACGAGGCGACCCAGAAGACTGCTTTTTCAGGGGCGGACCGCGAAAGCGCACGGGCGGCTGCAGAAGCTGAAGAACGCGCCCGGCAGGAACGGCTTGCGCTTCTCGCTCAGCGCGAGGCCGACGAGGCGCGCCAGCGCGCGGAGGCTGCAAGGGCCGAAGCGGAAGCTGAAAAACGCAGGCAACAGGAACAAGCGGCAACCGAAAAGCGGCGCTTGCAGGAAGAAGCCGACGCAAAGTCCAAGGCTGTGCGCGAAGCACAGTTGAGGGCGGAAGCTGCGGCGCGTCGCCGACAGGAAGAAGAAGCCGCCCAGGCGCAGGCTCGGGAAGATGCCCGCAAGCGCGCAGAAGCCGAGCGTGCGCGTCGTGACCGTGAGGCTGCTGCTGCGGCCGAGGCCGCCGCTCAACGCGCTCGGCAAGCTGAACTGGACCGGGCGCGCCGGGAAAATGAAGCGGCCGATGCTCGCGCGGCAGAAGCAGAGCGTGTCCGTAAAGCGGAAGTTGAAGCCGCCGAAGAGCGCGCACGGGAAGCCGCTCGCAAGCAGGCAGAAGTCGAGCGGTTGCGCCGTGAGGCCGAGGTTGCCCAGGCACGTGCTCGTGAGGAAGCTGAAACGAGAAAGGCTGAGGCGGAGCGTCTCAAGCTTGAGCGCGAGGCTGCCGATCGCCGCGCCAAGGAAGACGAGGCCCGCAGGCTGGCCGAAGCGGAACAAAAGCAACGCGAACGCGAAGCGGCGATTGCGCGCCGTCGCGCCGAGGAACTCAAGAGTAGCGAATCTGAGCGCGTAAGACTTGCCGCACAGATTGCCGAAGAGCGCGCGAAGGAAGAAGAGCGCCAGCGTTTGCAGGCAGCGAATGCAGTGCGTCAGCGCGAAGTCCGGCTTGCAGCACTCGACACGACACTGCGCCTGCCCACTAACGAAGAGCGGACAGACTACGTCAAGAAGGTCCAAACGGCATTGAAGACCAACCAATGCTATAGTGGCGAAGTCAACGGCGACATCGAGGACACGAGCCTTGCCATGGTTGCCGCAGAGCAGTCGCTGAAAAGCGATTTCCGTCGCATCGATCTGGCTCGGGCAACTTCAAGCGATTACGATAGCTGGTTGTCGTGGATGCGCGATCTGCGGTCGTTTAGCTGCCCATTGATCTCGCCGGAAGATACGACTGCTAAAACGCGCGAGCAGCGTGCCAAGAGGATCGACCGCGTTCGCGGAGCCAAGAAGTACCGCTCATCTTCGCGTGCGAAGCCAACACCGAAACGCACGAAGCCCAAGAAGACTTACCGCTCGAAGTCGGTATCGTCTGGTGGCAGCTCGCGCGATAGCCTGTTGCGCAGCACGCGGTAATTCAAGCAATTCGAAAGCTGTTCCGGCTGGGCTGGACGCGCCGTGCGCGGATCATTTCGTTGCGGTTGCTCCAGCCTCATTTCCGATGTGGCAGCGTATCTAGACCGCGTTCAGCAATCGTTCGCGCGGAAGTGTTGCTTTGGCACCACCAATCGACCGCGAAGCCACCAATTCGCCCAGACCCGCGTCGGCGAACCTTGGCCGGTTAAGCCGAATCACGTTAGCCCGGAAGCAGAGAAAACTTCGGCATTTCGCCGGGGGTGTACTGGCTATTCTCCGCAACGCGGGAGGTTTTTATGAAATTTTTTGGGGGCGCAGCAGTTCTGCTGGCTGGCGCTGTGATCGGCTCGGCATCACTTCAGGCGGCAGACCTCGGCGGGGATTGCTGTGCAGACCTCGAAGAGCGGATCGCGGAGCTTGAAGCGACTACGGCACGAAAAGGTAACCGCAAGGTTTCGCTGACCGTTTACGGCCAAGTTAATCAGGCGGTGATGTTCTGGGACGATTCCACAGAGTCAAACGCCTATGTCGTCAATAACAAGACGGCAACCAGCCACTTCGGTTTTGAAGGTTCGGCGGGGATCAATTCTGACCTTTCGGCCGGTTACCGGATCGAGATCGAGACAGCATCGGCAAACTCTGACTTCGTTGATCAGGGGTTCGTTCCTCCCGGCACCGTTGGTGTGGGTGATGAGGGACGCACGGGTCTAACGCTGCGGCATGCGCACTGGTGGATCGATCACAAGCGGCTCGGTCGCGTGAGCATCGGCCAGCAGTCAAACTCAGTCGACAACATCGCGGAAATGGATCTATCGCGGACTTCGGCTATTTCGCTGTCTAGCGTCGAGACATGGAACGAGGGTTTCTTCCTGCGCGACAAAGATACCGGCGAAGCTGTTCTGTTCCCGGGCGTTCTTGCGATTTCAGGTGCCGGCGTGTCTGTCATGGGTGATCTTTTCCGCGGCAACTTCGATGGCGGTCGTGCAAACGTCGTGCGCTACGATTCGCCGGTTCTTGCGGGCTTCGTGTTCTCGGCTTCTTGGGGTGAGGACGACGATTGGGACGTGGCGCTGCGTTATGCAGGTCAGCTCGGCCAGTTCAAACTGCGCGGCGGCATTGGCTATCATGATGGCAAGACTGTCGACACCGACAACATCATTGCTCTGGTCGGCGGTGCGAACTCAATT
>CAYGRH010000032.1:0-17255 GCA_964352165.1 uncultured Hyphomicrobiaceae bacterium
CTCGAGCGCTACCCTGACGGTTCCGCCACGCTTTTGCGGCAGGCGATTGCCCAGACCTACGGGCTGGACGCTGACCGGATCGTTTGCGGCGCGGGCTCGGACGAACTGTTGAGTCTGCTCGCCACTGCCTATCTCGGGCCGGGCGATGAGGCGATCTACACCGAGCACGGATTCCTCGTTTACCGGATCGCCATTCTTGCCAATGCGGCGACACCCATCGTCGCGCCCGAAACCAATCTGCATACCGATGTCGATGCAATTCTGTCGCGCGTCACGCCGCGCACGAAAATGGTCTTTCTGGCAAATCCCAATAACCCGACGGGAACCTACATTCCCTTCGATGAAGTGCGCCGCCTGCGCGCCGGCCTGCCTGAGCATGTCGTACTGGTGCTCGACGGAGCTTACGCCGAATATGTGCGCCGCAGCGACTACGAAGCCGGCATCGAACTCGTCGCCACCACCAACAATACGGTGATGACGCGCACCTTTTCGAAAATCCACGGCCTTGCGGCATTGCGGCTGGGTTGGGCATATGCGCCTGCCGCCATTGCTGACGTGCTCAACAGGATCAGGGGGCCGTTCAATGTCTCCGAAGGTGCGATCAGAGCAGGCGTAGCCGCCATAAAGGACGCAGACCACATCGCAGCTTCGGTTCGTCATAATGAAAAATGGCTGGCTATTTTGAGCGAGGAGATCGCAAAACTCGGCCTGAAAGTGACACCCAGCGTCGCAAACTTCCTGCTGATCCATTTTCCTCTCGCCCCGGGCCTAACTGCGTCTGATGCGGATGCGTACCTCAAGTCAAAAGCCATCCTGCTCCGCCGCGTAACCAGTTACGGATTACCAGACGCGCTGCGCATGAGCATCGGCACCGAGGAAGAAAACCGTCGCACGCTCGAAGAACTGGCCGCCTTCATGGCTTCAGCCAACGCATCCGAAGACCGGAAGGTTGCGCAATGACGGATACCGCAAGGTCCGGGCCGGAAAAGTCCCACGAAAAGCTACAGTCAAAACCGATGTTTGAACGCATGGCCTTGATCGGCATTGGCCTCATCGGTTCGTCCATGAGCCACGCCGCGCGCCGGGCGGGCGTCGTCCACGAGATCGTAGGCGCAGCGCGTACCCCCGAAACGGTCGCCAAGGCTTTAGAACTGGGGATCATCGACACCGGATATGCCGATCCGGCCGAAGCTGTAAAAGGCGCGGATCTCGTAGTTCTGTGCGTTCCCGTCGGTGTCTGCGGAAAACTCACAGCCGCAATCTCCGCATCGCTGAAGCCGGGCGCGATCCTCACCGATGTGGGTTCGGTAAAAGAGGCGATCTGGCACGACTGCGCACCGCATGTGCCTCAAGGCGTTCATTTCATCCCCGGCCATCCGATCGCAGGCACGGAATTATCGGGCCCCGAAGCAGGCTTCGCCGAACTGTTCGATGACCGCTGGTGTATCCTCACTCCACCCGAAGACGCCGACAAGGCCGAAGTGGAACGCCTGTCCGCGTTCTGGCAGGCGCTGGGCTCGCACGTCGAATTGATGTCGTCGCGCCATCACGATCTGGTGCTTGCCATCACATCGCACGTGCCCCATCTGATTGCCTTCAACATCGTCAGCACCGCAGCTCACCTCGAGCGTGTTACCGACAGCGAAGTTATCAAGTTTTCCGCTGGCGGTTTCCGCGACTTCACCCGCATCGCAGCTTCCGACCCCGTGATGTGGCGCGACGTCTTCTTGAACAACCGCGAAGCCGTACTTGAAATGCTCGCCCGCTTTTCTGAAGACCTGACAGTCCTGCAAAGGGCTATCAGATACGGCGATGGCGATGTGTTGTTTGAAAAGTTCAACACGTCGCGCGACCTGCGACGCGGCATCATTGATGCGGGCCAGGACACGCCGGTCCCCGACTTTGGCAGGCGCCGCGAGACGGCCAAAGCCGGCAAGAACCGCACCGGCCACGATTGAGTCGTTTTCGCAGACCGCCTGACATCAGCCTCCAGCCGATGATAAAAGGAGACGAATGGAGCTCTGGGTTTTCGGCTATGGATCGTTGATGTGGCGTCCGGGTTTTGAGTTCGAGCAATCAGCTCGCGCCAGACTGCAGGGCTACAGTCGGCGGTTTTGCGTCCATTCCGTGCATCACCGGGGCACCGAAGCCCGACCAGGGCTGGTCCTCGGCTTGGACCGCGGCGGCGCCTGCGATGGCATGGCATTCAAGGTTCCCGCCGAACGCATCCCGGAAACGCTCAGCTACCTGCGTGCGCGCGAACAGGTCAACGGCGTCTATCGCGAAGCGCGCCTGCCGGTGACGTTGCAAGCTGGCGAAGCAGATCGGGAGGATGGGGCGGCCGGCGGCCACCGCCGGGTGATCGCACTGACATTCCTCGTCGAACGTGCACACCCCAGCTATGCGTCAACTCTCACGCTGCGCGACCAGGCGCGCTTCATTCGCGGCGCGCATGGGCTATCCGGCGACAACATCAGCTACGTCGTCAACACCCTCGACCACCTCGCGCTTCTGGGAATCCGTGAACCTGCTCTGGAGCGGCTGCGAGCTGCAATCGGTCCGCTGATCGCGCGATCACGACCCGATGCAACGCTCTGCCACCCCCGGCTTGCCTGGATCGGACGCGGTATCAAACCAGCGCGTGTAAAAGCGCCGAGGCTGAGACCGCAAGATCGCAGGCGGTTCATTTACCGGCTTGATTGAGGGCTTATGGCCTCCCTCAGTCCACGGCAATTGCCCGTAGAGGGTTAAGGAAGGGCAGGGGCGGCACATCGAAAGCTTGACGCGAATTCCCGACAATTGGTTCGGCGCCGAACGATACGCACATCTTTAAGTTGGGAAGCGAGCGATCTGCTGATGTCCGGCTCGGTCTCCGATTTGGTCGAACACCGCAAATGCGCGATGGCGCACTTGTGCCCGGCGGTATCAGTGCCGCATGTCAGAAGAAATCGAAGTTCCCGAACGACCGCTCTCTATATCGAACGCAATCAACTTGCCGCGCTTGACGGTGTCAGCCAGCAGATGAACATGCACTTCAGTCGCACCGAAAATAGCGCCCTTGTGTCTAATCTCAGCGAGATTTAGCGAAGGCGTATCATGATCAACTCTTCCAACACGGCATTCCGCTATTGTGCCGTCACTACTGCGTCGGACGAGCACGTAATTGGCCGCCGAAACCTCGGGGCACTCAACAAGCGAAAAGACGGAATGAACGTACTTTTGCCCTGAAGCGCCCATCCAAAGACAGTAACGATCCGAGTGAACGGCTGCTCTTGATAAGGAGCCCGCCTGAGCAGCAGCCTTATCGGAATGGTTTGCCTGACCCTCGAAGCGCACTTCTGCGCAATGATCAGCAAGTCTGAAAATCCGGGCACCCATCGAAACAATCTCTCTACACACCGGCGGCTCAGCGCCTCGAACCGGCACTAGAATAGACCGCAGCACGTTCCGCGATCTTTCCCATATACGAACGCAACGGTCTAAAAATAAGACCTGTGCACTATCTCTCAGCAGATCGTGAAGATCGCGTTATCCAAAGGGCATTTTTCCCATTGAAGCGCCAATTGGCAAAAAACACTGCAACGAGGTCTGCTGCCGCACGTCCACCAGCAGTATCCATCGATGCCGCCTGAAGTTGAGATTAAACGAGCATTCGTTTGAATTGGTTCCTTGACGCTAAAGATTTCGCTTCGCCCCAGTTCTTAAGCACCGCAAGTCTCAATCACACCGTGAGTAACCGCAGGACGAACAAACCCAACAGCCTTCGGAACGCGCATACTCAGCCGAGCCGCAGCGTGGACATGCGCGACCGCGACCGGAGCCCTTGCCGGTCGGCGTATGCCCTATCGCTCCCGCGACTGGCCCCAGTTTCCTCGTGCCAGCAGTCTGGCCGGAGCGAGCGCCTGCAGAAGGTGCGGCAGGAGGGGGAGCAGAAGACCCCAAGTCCGATCCGCCGGAAGGCGAAGCAACGCTCACGGCAGCGACTGATCCGCGAGGCTTACCTGTCACGCTTGCTGCATCGAAAAAGCCGATGCGCCGCATGTGAGCGTCGATTACGTCACCGATTGCCGCCAGCAGACTGGGAACATAGCGCCCGTCGACCCATTGGCCGCCTTGCGGATCGAAGACAGCCTTCAATTCCTCAGCAACAAAGGAAACGTCTCCACCGCGGCGGAAAACGGCACTGATCATTCTCGTGAGCGCGACGGTCCAAGCGTAATGTTCGAGATTCTTTGTATTGATAAAAATTTCAAAGGGCCGCCGCCGGCCATCTCGTTCGATGTCGTTGATCGTCACGTAAATGGCGTGGTCGCTGCCTGCCCATTTGATCTTGTAGGTAAAGCCGGCCAGCGCCGCATCGCGAGCAAGCGGTTCGGACATGTAAACGACGCCATCGCGCCCGATCGGATCGCTGGTGACGCTGCTGGCCATCGCTCCCGCTTTTCCACGCTTTGGCTCAGGGCTGGAAACGCGAGCCTCCTCCGGCGAACTCAGGACCGAACCGCGCACGCCGCTGGGACGGTACGTCGTGCAACCCTTCAGGCCCAATTCATAAGCATCGGAGTAGATCGACTTGAAGTCTTCGAACGATATTGCTTCGGGGCAATTGATGGTCTTTGAGATGGCGCTATCGACGAAGGGTTGCAACGCTGATTGCATTAAAAGATGCGCCCGGGCAGGCAGCCGCGTAGCCGTGACGAAAGAGGCTGGAAGGCTGGCCGCCTCGCTGTTGACTTCGTGAAACAGCCGATAGGCGAAATCTTCGATGCTGAGGCTATTGGTTTTGCCATTGGCTCCGATGATGCGCCGCTGGTAATGCAGATCGAAGACCGGCTCAATGCCGCTTGATACATTACCGGCAAACAGCGAAATCGTTCCCGTCGGCGCAATGGATGTCAGGCATCCGTTCCTGATCCCGTGCTTGGCTATGCCATCCCGAATGTCTTTCGGAAGCCCGCTTACTGTCGGAGCGGCGAGAAAGGCATCGGCATCGAAAAGCGGAAATGCGCCCTTCTCCTCGGCCAGGGCAACGCTCGCCCGGTAAGCGGCATGTTGGATCATAGCCATCCATTGCGCGCCAGCGTCCCGGCTTCTGGCGCTATCGTAACTCATGCCGCACATGATCAACGCATCGGCGAGGCCTGTCAGGCCGAGACCAATTCGCCTTTTCGCATAGGCTTCGCCAGCTTGCTCGGGCAGCGGATAGGCGGAAACGTCAATCATATTATCGAGGAACCGCACGGCTGTTCCAACGCGCTGGCTCAGGCCTTCAAGATCGATCGCGGCATCCGCAGCAAATGGCCGGACGACGAAAGCCGTCAGATTGATCGAGCCGAGCAGGCACGCGCCAAACGGCGGCAATGGCTGCTCTCCGCAGGGGTTTGTCGCCGCGATCGTCTCGCAATACGAAAGGTTGTTGCGTGCGTTGATCCGGTCGATGAAGATCACGCCGGGTTCAGCGGCCTCATATGTGGCCTGCATGATCTGCTCCCACAGATCGCGCGCCCGAAGCGTGGCGAAGACCTTGCCTTCGAAAACTAGCTCCCACGGCTCATCGTCCCGAACCGCAGCCATCAATGCGTCTGGCACCAGGACCGACACGTTGAAATTCGTCAGCCGGCCCGCGGAGGTTTTGGCAGCGATGAATTCCTCGATGTCGGGATGATCAGCCCGCATCGTGGCCATCATGGCTCCGCGCCGGGCACCGGCCGACATGATGGTGCGGCACATGGCGTCCCACACATCCATGAAGCTAACCGGCCCGGAGGCATCTGCCCCGATGCTGGCAACCAGGGCCCCGCGCGGGCGCAGCGTAGAAAAGTCCACCCCGATGCCGCCACCGCTCTGCAAGGTCAGCGCGGAGGATTTCACACTGTCGAAAATGCCATCGAGGCTGTCAGGCACAGGGCCCATGACGAAGCAATTGAATAGCGTTACATCCCGCCCGCTACCCGCCCCGGCGAGTATGCGCCCGCCCGGCAGAAAGCCGAAGTCGGCGATCGCATCGTAAAAGGTCTGAGCCCAACCGTCCCTGCCGGGATCGCCGCCATTCGCAATTCCAGCTTGCCCCTCGATGCTCGCGGCAGCCCGCGCAACCCGCCACAACGTATCATCAAGCGTCTGGTCGATCGCCTCGCCGGAGTTGGCTTTCAGCCGGTATTTCAGGTCCCAGATATGTTCGCCGATCGGTGCGCGAAAACCCGACTTCGACGATGTGCTTGTAGATGTCATGTCGTCAGATCAATCCGAATACCAGCGAACCAAGGCTCAAATCGCCGGACCTGGAAACTGTCCTAGCAGGCGTCCATACGGCCATTTCGACCGCAATTCCTAATGTGGGAAATAATGTGCAGGCATTCCAGCAATTAGCGCCTTATCTCTTCGCCAAGCTAATCCCCACTCCGCCATGAGTCAACAAAAGTTCACGTTAAATTCCTATTATGTTCCATTTTGGGTTGGCGCACTGGAGGGGCCCATGTCGCGCTCGCTCAGCAGCCGACCACTCGCACGGCAACCGACCAGTAGATACCGCCGCTCAGAAATTCAGTAGAGGGCAGATCGTGCTCGATCAGCCGCTGACTTGACCGGAGGTCCCGCTGGTCTCATCCGCGACGGAATCGATCCCGGCGATCGCAGCCCGTGCCTCTGCGCTCATCGGCGGTGGATTAGCACTTGCTGCAGCTTCCGCAATAAGGCGGTGAGAGGCCACTTCTATCCTCTCTGACAGGGTCTGGCGGAATTGCGCGCGCGGCAAGCCGGCCGGGATGGGGTCCAGAATTTCAACGACGATGGTTCCGGGATGGCGCGACCAACTCCGCCGTGGCCAGAACAGTCCGGAATTCAATGCCACCGGCACACACGGCAGATTCAAGCCCTCGTAGATCGCCGTGACGCCTGGTTTATAGGCAGGCGGCGCTCCAGGCGGCTGTCGCGTGCCTTCCGGGAAAATCAAAATTTCCCGGCCCTCCGCCGCCCGCGCTTTAGTGTCTTTGATGAGATGGCGCAGCGCCGACGGGCCCTGCTCGCGCCGAATCAGGACGTGCTCGAACTTGCGCGAAAACCAGCCGTAAAGCGGAATGTTGCCAAGTTCCGCCTTCATGACGATGGCCGGGTCCTTGAACAACGGGATCAGCGCGAACGTGTCCCATGCTGACTGGTGTTTTGCGGCAATCAGGAACGGCGCGTCGGGCAGCCGCGATAACCCGCGGACCTCCATTTTCGTGCCAACAATCATCCTGAGCAGCCAGACGGACGCTCGGGCATGCGCGCGCAGACCTGCCATCGCCCAGCTCCGCGGCCCCAACAAAAGCGGTGAGCCGAAAATCAGGAAGATGGCGGTGTTCAGATAAAACGCAATTGCGAAGAGAACGGAGCGGATCATGTTCGGGCAGGCTCATTGAGTGGCGCTGGCTTAGCGGGGCGCTTGAGAAGGTCGCACATGTTGGGACCGAAATTGAACCTTTATCAGCTGGAACGCCGGTTCATCCTTGGCAGTCGCAAGGAACAGGACAGCCCTTGCCGCAATCGCTGACAGCCCGGTCCCGCTCGGCTCGCCAGAGCAACTGGAGCAACGAGTCGCTGACCATCAGGATTCAGGGCGGGGCTTCGACTCACCGCTATCGGCCAACGAGTCCGTTGTCCAGTCGCCGATGACCCGCACGATCATAAGCTTGGCGGCTGCCGGCAGGAATTTCACGTATTCACTGAGCAGGAGCCGGGCTGCCCTCGCATCAAGCCACCAAACCTGCTTGCGTAGTGCCTTCGGCACAACTGCATGGGGCAACAGCCGCGTGTCAGGCAGCGTGCGAGAGAGTTCCGCCAGACTGCGCGGCATATGATAGCTGGAGGTCACGACAATCACACTGGCGTATTTACGACGGCGCACCCAATCGCCTGTCTCGTTGGCATTGCCTTGGGTGTTGAGCGCTTCATAGCCCAGGTCAACGCAGCACTTGAATGCATCTTCGCTAAGCCCGGTCAGGCGGCGAATGTCCTCACTTGGAGTTTGCCGGTTTACACCCGTAATCAGAAGGCGTTCGGCCCGGCCATTCCGCAACAGCTTGCCCGCCTCGCGAATGCGGAATTCACCGCCCGTCAGCACCACGATGCCATCGGCGCGGTGCTCGCCGGGCGTACGGTCACCCGTGACTGAAGAGGCGAACACGAAAAACCCGAACAGCAGGCCAGCCGCGCCGAGCACGCCCATTGCCAGGGTCCATCTGATCGTGGTCGCCCATGTCTTTGTGGCTGCCATGTTCAGGCTTCCGCCGCTTGTTTACCTATTGAAGCCCAGAGGCCGTGGTCCGGGACCGGGCGCACTGGAGAACGAACCTAAACAATAGTCCGATCAGAAAATTTTGCTGCACTCTTGAGTGTCAGCATTGCCAGGTGATGAACGGACCGCCGCTCACAGCTTGGCGTTCAAAATGCGATAAACGCCAAATCGCGACGTCAGCATGCAAAGCGCCGAAATCACGACGACCACAATACCAAGCAGAACATAACCCGCCGCATCAAGTGATCCCGCCCCGATCAGTCGCTGCAACTCGATCATCGTGACACTCCCGCCACCCATCAGGATCATTGCCGGAGGCAGCAGGAAGAATACGGCCATGGCGCAAACGGCACCGACGACGCCCGCTCGGATGCCGAGCCTCAGAAAATGTTTTTCGAATTCCCGCGCGATAAAGCCGTCTGTTGCGCCCACAAAGTGCAGGACTTCCACGATTTCCCGGTTGGAGGCCATGGCCGACCGGGTTGCCGACACGATGATTAGCGTCGTTGCCAGTCCCACCAGTACGAGAATGGCGATGCCACCGAGCGCAAACGAGCCTGTTACGGTGCGGATTTGTTGCTGCCAATGCCGGTGGTCGTCAAGCGTCACGCCCTCGAATTCGCGCGAAATGGAAGCGCTCAACGTATCGAAGTTCGGCGGCGCATCCCGATCAAGTCGGATGGCGATCAGCCTGGGCACCGGAAGAGATTTGAGGGCATCGGAAGTCCCAAGCCAGGGTTCGAGTAGCTTGACGGATTCTTCGATGCTGAGCGGATTGGCAGCGGCAATTCCAGGCTGCTGTTCAAGGTAGCTGGAAACGGATTTTACCACGCGATCCATATCGGCGACTTCGCCGCGCGGGGAGACCTGAACGGTGACTTCGCTTGCAACATCGCGCAGCCACGCATCGGCGGATTGGTAGATCATGTAGACAGCGCCCGACGTCAGACACGCCAGGAAGCACATGATGGTGATCACCATGGTCAGCGAACCGCCGGTTACCGAATCGGCCGGTACGATGGACCCGTGCGCGTTCGGTTCGCGCTTCCGGCCGCGCCCCCCGAACCGCCGCCCGCGAGACCCGGCCTCGGGTGCTTCAAGCCGCGGTGACGCCTGCCGCTCTCGCGATTGCGGCTCCAACGTCGGCGTGCCGGTCAGCGTATCGTCGTTTGTGTCGTAAGGGCTCAAAGGGGCCTGCCGTCTGGCCGGCCTTCCGCCCGTGTTGTCATACGATCCGGACATGGCCGCCGTGCAACTCCAATCGCGGCGCCTTGAATTGGCGCATAAGCTGGTGGTCGTGGGTGGCGATGAGCACGGAAGTGCCCAGGCGGTTAAGCTCGATGAACAAGCGCAACAGGCGCCGCGCCATCTGCGGGTCGACGTTACCGGTCGGCTCATCCGCCAATAGCAACTCCGGTTTGCCGATCACCGCTCGTGCGATCGCAGCGCGCTGCTTCTCCCCGCCCGAGAGTACAGACGGATAGGCATACATGCGATCGCCCAGGCCAACCCACTGCAAAAGGTCGGTGACGTCTTCCTGGTAGTCCTCGAGCCGCTTGCCGACGACCCGCAATGGCAACGCCACGTTCTCCCAGGTTGTCAGGTGGTCGAGCAGCCTGAAGTCCTGAAACACGATGCCGATGCGGCGGCGCAATTGGGCCCGTTTCTGCGTGGAAATCGCGCTGACATCCTGATTGAACAGATGAATTTTTCCGCGCGTAGGATGCAGAGACATGAACAACAGCCGCAGCAGCGACGTCTTGCCCGATCCCGATGGGCCGGTGAGGAAGTGGAACGAGCCCGGCCGCAAGTGGAAATCGACCTCGGACAGAACATCCGGGCCGCGATCGTATTTGAGGGCGAGATTGGAAAGTCGGATCACAGGTAATTCTTCAATTCGCTAAAGGCTGAAATTGTATGCCGTTTTGAACGGCGCTCCCTCATATTCGGCCAGGTCCGGCTGACGCGCAGTTGAACACGACAGGAGCCATCAACCGGCACCACCGCCCGGTCAGCACCCGCGCAGTCGGGTATTGATCGTAAGCTTCGCCGATACATCGGTCACTTAAGCGGGCATTTTGCCCTGGAATGCAAACGCATATAGGCGCGAACTCGGACGTTGATCAATCAATGAGGATTATGGCGGCCTCATGTGCACAACTTTGCGCCCGGCCCATCCGCAAAACCGTCGTAAAGTGATGTCCAACGATAGGCGACATCAAGTCCATATGACGGGAGCGGGCCCGTGTTATGCTGACACATAATCGGCGAGTTGAGTGGTCTTGGTCCGGTGATCGCCCGTCAATTGCCGTGTGACGGTTTTGTCAGCCGGTTTGTCGGAAGAAATTCGCTTTGGGTGGATTTTGCGACCGATAAACCTGCAACTGTTGCCAAACCGGTGCATTGCAATCAAATCTCCCGAGGCTGCTGGAATGCCGAAGCACGCTTGCGCATATTAATTCGAATGGAACAACAATCATGACGGGGCAGGCTCCCATCCTGGCGAATGTCGCTGACGCACAGATCGAGGTCATTTACGACGCCGATACGATTGCCGATAGGCTCGCTGGGCTCGCCAGCGAGATTGCCGCACGACAATTTGATAATCTGATCGTCGTCGCGGTGCTCAAGGGTAGTTTTGTGTTCGCCGCAGATCTTTTGCGGGCGCTCCACAAGATCGGTATCACGCCGGAAGTCGATTTCATGACGCTGTCGAGCTATCGCAAGTCGATGGTCTCATCGGGCACCGTCGACATCCTTCGCGATATCGAACTCGACGTACGCGGCCGCAATGTCCTGCTGATCGATGATGTTCTGGATTCCGGCCGCACGCTGGCGTTCGCAAAGGATTTATTGTCGGCGCGCGGATGTCTCACCATTCAAACCTGCGTTCTTCTCGAAAAGACGGGCCCGCGGGCCGTCGAGCTGACGAGCGATTTCCACGCTTTCAAATGCCCCGATATTTTCGTCGTCGGATACGGCATGGACGTCGCCCACCGGTACCGCGAGTTACCGTTTGTCGGCCGTGTCGTGCGCTCTGAAGGGTCGGGGTAAGAACTCACGTTCGGGCGCAACAAATCGGTTTTTACACATCAGCACTTGAATTCGCTGCCCCGTGGAAAAACGGGGGCAACGGCATTCAGCCCTTTCGCGAATTCTCCAACGCAATAAACTGATCGAGGCGCGCTGATCTCGTGTGAACGCAATTCGTAGTACGTCTGGCCTGTTTCGACTTGGTCAAATACGCTTGTTTGTAGACGCACCGTTGATGACGCCGAGCGGCAACTGGGCCAGCACCTAAACGTCGGGAGATCGAAATGGCGCACATTCTGTTGGCCGACGACGATGCCGCCACACGCGATTTGATCAGGCGCGCGCTGGAGGCCGACGGTCATACGGTGACGGCAACCTCCGATGGGGCCGAAGCGCTCGAGTGTTTTGAGAGTAATCCCGCAGCATTTGCGATGATCATCACGGATGCAGACATGCCCGAACTTGACGGAGTGGCATTGTCGAAAAAGATTTCCGCGATAGCACCCGACGCGGGCATTCTCTTGATGTCGGCGTTGGATAGCGAACTCGAGCGAGGGCGCTCATTGGGGCTGTCACGGATCGACGTGCTGTCGAAACCCTTCACCCTCGAAGCCGTGCGCGCTTGCGTGCAAAAGCTACTCAAGGCCGGGTGACGCGACCAACCAATCGATCGCATCCCGCCCTGAGACTTAGCCGCCCGTCACCGACATATGCCGCCCGACCGCTGGCTGCTTCGTACGTCGGTCGATCACGAAATCATGGCCCTTCGGCTTGCGCGTGATCGCCTCGTCGATGGCAGCAGACAACAATGCATCGTCATTGCTTTGCCTGAGAGGCGCGCGCAGATCAGCGGCATCCTCCTGCCCCAGACAAAGGAATAAAGTTCCCGTGCAAGTGAGACGGACGCGATTGCAGCTTTCGCAGAAATTATGTGTCATCGGCGTAATGAAGCCGATCCGCCCGCCGGTTTCCTTGACCTTGACGTACCGCGCAGGTCCGCCGGTCTTGTAGGCGATATCCTCAAGCGACCAGCGATCAAGCAGGCGCGCGCGTACAATCGACAATGGCAGGTATTGGTCGGTCCGGTCTCCGTCGATCTCTCCCAGCGGCATGGTTTCGATGAATGTGATGTCAGCGCCCCGCCCATGCGCGAACTCGATGAGGCTTTCGATTTCATCCTCATTGAAGTTTTTCAGCGCAACGGCGTTGATCTTGACCTGCAATCCGGCCTTCTGGGCTGCATCTAGCCCTTCCATGACCGTATCGAATTCGCCCCACCGTGTAATCGTCTTGAACCGGTCGGCCTTGAGCGTATCGAGCGACACGTTGATGCGGCGGACACCGCACGCATGGAGATCGGCCGCATGTTTCTTGAGCTGGCTGCCGTTTGTCGTCAGCGTCAATTCGTCGAGCTGGCCGCTATCCAGATGCCGAGACAGTTCCTTGAACAGCCACATGATGTTCTTGCGAACCAGCGGCTCGCCACCGGTGATCCGCAACTTTCTCACGCCCTTGGCCACAAACGCCGAACAGAGCCGGTCGAGTTCCTCAAGCGTCAGCAGATCCCGCTTGGGAAGGAACGTCATGTGTTCGGACATGCAGTAGACACAACGGAAGTCGCAACGATCGGTGACCGACACGCGCAGATAGCTGACGTGACGCCCGAACGGATCGATCATCGAGCCGCTGGCGGTCGACGTGGTGGGTACTTCAATCAAACTGGTCGTCATGGGGCGATGCTGCTTTCGCTAATGGTCAAACGGCCACGATCTTCGACGGTCGCATGTCAATTCAAAGTCCCGGGAAATTGATGGCAGGAGCCGACGATGGATCAACCGTCAGTCGGGCGGCGCAACCGGGCCCTTTGAAACTAGTAGCAGTGCCGCCCCGCCATCAAGACGCAACTCGCACTGCACCGCAGCAATACGCGATCTGCAAAATTATGCAAAAAATACCTTTAATTTCATAGTTGGTGGGCTCAAAGAGAAAAAGCATAAAATAGATGTACATTAGGCATCGCAGCGCATGCTAAACGGTTGAATAAATTATACTTTCGTTGGTCCCTCCAAGGGCGAAGAAGGCTTGCATACAAGCTCACGTTCGAGGCAAAGTCCCATCAATGGATAAATAGTCCACACTCGGCAAAAGTGCCGGCGCGTTAATGGGAGGAGCTTGGTTTGCACGCTAACGCGGTTGTCGAACAAGCCGGCAATCTGGATGTAAGCCAGGAGGAGGCGCTTAGGGCCAACCTCTACCGGCTTGTTTCTGTATTGCTAACGCGCGAACCGACCGCCGAAACGCTGCAATATGTCCGCGGTTTGACGGCGGGCGACACCGACCTTGGAGCTGCCGTCGTCAAGCTTGCCAAATCTGCGGACGGCGTGACCACGAAGAAACTCGCGGAAGAATACTTCACCTTGTTTATCGGTGTGGGGCGCGGTGTTTTGGTGCCTTACGGCTCTTACTATCTGACGGGCTTTCTGCACGAAAAGCCACTCGCCAAACTACGTGATGACATGAAGAGTTTGGGACTGGTTCCCGATCCGTCTCACAAGGAGCCGGAAGACCATGTCTCCAGCGTTCTGGAGATGATGGCGGGACTGATCGATGGATCATTTGGCACGCCTGCCTCACTTGAAGTCCAAAGGCAGTTTTACGACCGGCACATTGCAAGCTGGGTCCCGCACTTTTTCAGGGATCTGGCCAACGCCGGACAATCGGAGTTTTACGCAGCCGTGGGTGCCATGGGTCAGGCATTCATGCGCATTGAACAAGACGGTTTTGACCACGGATGACCTGCCTGCCGGAAAGGCCTTGAGCCCTGCGGGCAGGACAAAGCAACGGTCGCGGCTGAAGCTGCGGCACCAAGAGGAGGATGAAGCAATGACGGACGACACCAAGTCGAAGACCGCTGATCGCAGGAGCTTCTTGAAGCTCGCTGGCGCCAGCGTCGTCGGCGGCGGGGCTGCGGCCATCGCAACCGTTGCCGGTTCAGGCGACGCTGCGGCGGAACCCGCCAAGAAAGGCGGGCTCTATCGCGAAACCGAACACGTTTCGACCTACTACAAGCTGGCGAAATTCATGTGATCTGCGAGCCGTTGAGGCTTGCGCTGAGGTGACGCCGGTTAGCGGCGGTCAGCACAGCGGGAAGCCAGCGGCCAGGGAGACGATACATGCTGAAGAAAAAAGCAAAAGGCACGGCGTCCAGCGGAATGCTTTCCGCGGCTGTGCGCGAACATCAGGGGGCAGGCGGCACGATTGATCGCCGGTCGTTCCTGCGTAATTCCGGTCTTGCTGTCGGCGGCCTTGCGGCTGCTTCCACACTGGCACCGGCCCGCATTCAGAAAGCCCAAGCTGCAGCCGGCAAGGCTGGCGGCAAGATGGAGCTGAAGAAGTCGGTCTGCACGCACTGTTCAGTGGGCTGTACGGTCATCGCCGAAGTCTCAAACGGCGTCTGGGTCGGCCAGGAGCCGGGCTGGGATAGCCCATTCAACTTGGGTGCCCACTGCGCCAAAGGTGCTGCCGTTCGCGAGCACGCCCACGGCGAGCGCCGTCTGAAATATCCAGTCAAGCTGGAAGGCGGCAAGTGGAAGCGGATTTCGTGGGATCAGGCGATCAACGAAGTCGGCGACAAGATGCTCAAGATCCGCGAAGAATCCGGCCCGGATTCGGTTTACTGGCTGGGCTCGGCCAAGTGGAACAACGAGCAGGCCTACCTCGGTCGTAAGTTCGCAGCCTTCTGGGGCACGAACAACATCGACCACCAGGCCCGTATCTGTCACTCCACTACGGTGGCAGGTGTTGCAAACACCTGGGGCTACGGCGCCATGACGAACTCGTACAACGACATCTTGAAGTCGAAGGCGATCTTCCTCATCGGCGGCAACCCAGCAGAAGCCCACCCCGTTTCGCTCCAGCACATCCTGAAGTGCAAAGAGCAGAACAACGCACCGCTCATCGTCTGCGACCCGCGCTTTACCCGCACGGCCGCACACGCCAGCGAGTACGTCCGCTTCCGTCCCGGCACCGACGTCGCCCTCATTTGGGGCATCCTCTACCACGTCTTCGAAAATGGCTGGGAAGACAAAGAGTTCATCCGCAAGCGCGTATGGGGCATGGACCTCATCCGTGAAGAGGTGAACAAGTGGAACCCCGAGGAAGTCGAAAAAGTCACCGGCGTTCCTGGTTCCCAGATGCGCCGCGTTGCCAAGACGCTCGCAACCCACAAGCCCGGCACCGTGATCTGGTGCATGGGCGGAACGCAGCACACCAACGGTAACGACAACACCCGCGCCTACTGCATCCTGCAGCTCGCGCTGGGCAACATGGGTACCGCTGGCGGCGGCACGAACATCTTCCGCGGCCACGACAACGTGCAGGGCGCAACCGACCTCGGCGTTCTCATGGATACGCTGCCTGGCTACTACGGCCTTGCAGCCGGTTCATGGAAGCACTGGGCCCGCGTTTGGGACGTTGACTACCAGTGGCTGTCTGATCGTTTTGCCATGCTCAAGGGCAAAGGCAAGGACGGTGCTGACCTCCCGATGATGAACGAGAAGGGTATTCCCGTCAGCCGTTGGTTCGACGGCGTTCTGGAAGCCAAGGAAAACCTCGGTCAGCCGGACAACACCAAGGCGATGGTGTTCTGGGGCCACGCCCCGAACTCGCAGACCCGCGGTCCGGACATGAAGAAGGCGATGGAGAAGCTCGATCTTCTCGTTGTCATCGACCCCTTCCCGACGGTCAGCGCGGTCATGCATGACCGTACCGATGGCGTCTATCTTCTGCCGACAACGACGCAGTTCGAAACCTCCGGGTCCGTCACCGCGTCCAACCGGTCACTGCAGTGGCGCGAAAAAGTTTTCGAGCCGCTCTTCGAAGCGAAGGTCGACCACGAGATCATGTATCTCCTGGCCAAGAAGTTCGGCTTCGAAAAAGAGATGTTCAAGAACATCAAGGTCGAAGGCACCGAGCCACTGGTCGAAGACATTACCCGCGAGTTCAACCGCGGCATGTGGACGATTGGTTACACGGGGCAATCTCCAGAGCGTCTCAAGCTGCACATGGCCAACCAGCACACCTTCGATAAGGTGACGTTGAAAGCCAACGGCGGCCCATGCGACGGCGACTACTACGGCCTTCCTTGGCCGAGCTGGGGTACAGCCGAGATGGGCCACCCTGGTACGCCCAACCTCTATGACACGTCGATTCCGGTGGCCGAAGGCGGCCTCTGCTTCCGCGCACGCTTCGGTGTGACGGCGCCAGAAAAGTACGCCAAGGGCAACCCCGACGCCGACAACATGCTGGCGGTGGAATCCTACCCCGTCGGCTCCGAGATCAAGGACGGCTATCCCGAAATCACCTACGCCATGCTCGACAAGCTGGGCTGGACCGGTGACCTGACGGCCGACGAAAAAGCTGCCATCGAGAAAGTCGCCGGCGGAAATGATCCTGAAAAGATGGGTAAGGTGAATTGGAAGGTCGACCTCTCCGGCGGTCTCCAGCGCGTCGCCATCAAACATGGTCTCGCACCATTCGGAAACGCCAAGGCACGCGCCGTGGTGTGGACGTTCCCAGATCCGGTCCCGCTGCACCGCGAACCGCTGTACTCCTCGCGTCCCGATATGGTCGCTGCCTATCCGACCTTTACGGACCGCAAGCTGCACCGCGTGCCGGTTCTCTATGAGACGATCCAGAAGAAGGCGATCGAAGAAAAGATCGCTGAGAAGTATCCGATCATTCTCACATCCGGCCGACTGGTCGAATATGAAGGTGGTGGTGACGAAACCCGCTCGAACCCTTGGCTCGCCGAACTGCAGCAAAACATGTTCGTCGAGATCAATCCGACGGATGCCAACAATCTCGGCATCAAGGACGGTGAGACGGTTTGGGTCGAAGGTCCTGAGAAGGGCAAGGTCAAGGTCAACGCCATCCTGACCGAACGAGT
>CAYGRH010000033.1:0-16947 GCA_964352165.1 uncultured Hyphomicrobiaceae bacterium
TCGCCGACGCGAAGGCCGAGCTCGAAGCGATCGACGATGACACGGTCGATTTCCGGGCGACCTATGATGGCACTAACGAAGAGCCGGTCGTCCTTCCGGCGGCGTTTCCGAACCTGCTGGCGAACGGGTCGTCGGGCATCGCGGTCGGGATGGCGACCAATATCCCGCCGCATAACGCCGAAGAGCTTTGCAACGCGCTGCTGCATCTCATCAAGCATCCCAATGCCACGGTCGAAAAGCTCGTCGAGTTCATTCCGGGTCCGGATTTTCCGACGGGCGGCGTGATTGTCGAGCCGCGCGACCAGATCCTCGAGGCCTACAGGACGGGACGCGGCGGTTTCCGGCTGCGGGCGAAGTGGGAGCGTGAGGATACCGGGCGGGGCGGGTATCAGATCGTCATCACCGAAATTCCCTATCAGGTGCAGAAGGCCAAGCTCGTCGAGAAGATCGCCGAGTTGATGACCGAGAAGAAGCTTCCGCTGCTGGGCGATATCCGCGATGAGTCAGCGGAAGAAATCCGGCTTGTGCTTGAGCCCAAGACACGGGTCGTCGATCCGTTGATCCTCATGGAAAGCTTGTTCAAGCTGACCGAGCTGGAGTTGCGGTTCGGGCTCAACATGAACGTTCTGTCGGGCGGGCAGATTCCAAACGTGCTGCCGTTGCGAGATGTGCTGCAGCAGTGGCTGGAACACCGCGTAGAAGTTCTACTGCGGCGCTCGGCGTTCCGATTGAACAAGATTGAGCACCGGCTTGAAGTGCTCGATGGTTATCTGATCGCCTTCCTCAATCTTGATGAAGTGATCCGCATTGTCCGGTTCGAGGATGAGCCGAAGGCGAAGCTGATTTCCACATTCAAGCTGAGCGAAGTGCAGGCTGACGCCATCTTGAACCTTCGCTTGCGGTCGTTGTCGCGGCTGGAAGAAATCGAGATCCGTTCCGAGCATGACAGACTGTCGAAGGAGCGCGATGAGATCAAGGCGCTGTTGGCGTCCGAAGATATGCAATGGAAGCGCATCGGCGAAGAGATCAAGGAAACGCGCACACGCTATTCCAAGAGCACGGAGTTGGGTGCGCGGCGCAGCCAGTTCCAGGACGCTCCAGAGATCGAAGCCGATCTGGATCAAGCGTTTTTCGAGAAGGAACCGATCACCGTCATTTTGTCCGAAAAGGGATGGGTGCGGGCGATGAAGGGGCATATTGAGGACCTCTCGAAGCTCGACTTCAAACAGGGTGACAAGCTCTCGCAGGCGCTGCACGGGCATACGACCGATAAGATACTTGTGTTTGCCACCAACGGCCGGTTCTTCACGCTGGAATGCAATAATCTGCCCGGCGGGCGCGGGCATGGCGAGCCTTTGCGGCTGATGATCGACATGGAGGCGAACCACGATACCGTGACGGCCTTCATTCATGAGCCCGGGCGCAAGTTGCTGGTCGCGTCGTCTGCGGGTTACGGGTTCGTGGTGCCGGAAAACGAGGTGATTGCCTCAACGCGCAAAGGCAAACAGGTGTTGAACGTGTCCGAACCCGATGAGGCGCGGCGCGTCGTGCCCGTCAAGGGCGATACGGTTGCCTGCGTCGGCGAAAACCGTCGGCTTTTGGTTTTCAGTCTCGAGGAAGTCAACGAGCTGACGCGCGGCAAGGGCGTGATCCTGCAGCGCTTCAAGGACGGCGGGCTCGCCGATATCAAGACGTTCGACTCCGAGGTCGGGCTCACTTGGCTCGACAGTGCGGGGCGGACCTTTACGCTTGGTATGGGGGATCTGAGCGAGTGGATTGGCCTGCGCGCGCAAGCGGGCAAGACGGTGCCGAAGGGCTTCCCGCGTTCAACTCGTTTCGGTCCGGTTTTTGAAGGCTGAATGTGCGGTTTTTTTTCGGTAAGCCCTGCCGGCGGGCTAGCGGCGCGGTGTATTCTGGCGCTTGCGCCGCGTCGTGTCCGGGTTGTGGCGGGCCAGCCTTTGCGACCTCTTGACGGCAGGGGAGCGCTTGCAGTTCCTTGTGATCTGGGCCAAGGGTAGAGTAATGGGGGGCGGATTATCTGCCCGCAGTGCTTGTTAAGTGACTGGTTGGGCGAGGGAATAGAACGGTATGCTGCGCTGGCTCATCGCTGTTGTGTTGCCAGTGGCGTTGTGCGCCGGGGCAGGGCTGGGCGGCTTGGCGGCTGCGGCGGGCGCACAGAACGCGGGATGCGCACGCGGCGATTTCGAGGCGGTTGTTGATGATGCTGCCGCTGCGCTGCGCGATTTGAATTCAGAAAACAAGCCTCGCTTCCAGGAGCTGTTGCGGCAGCTAAAGGACAAGCGTGGCTGGAGCCACGATCAGTTCCTGGTCGAGGGTGCGCCTTACGTCCGCGATGACCAGATCACCGTCTACGATCAGAAGTCGCAGGACCTGCTTGTTGAGATTTCGACGCTTGGTCAGGAGGGTTCTGAACAGGCCTCGCCTGATTGCGGACAGCTGACGGCGTTGCGCGCGCGCATGAAGGTTCTGGTCGATACACAGACTGAGAAATGGACCTATATGTTTGCCAAGCTGGAAAAGGCGTTGGCGCAATAAAGTCCCGGTTGCTATTTTTTGTTTTTCTTTATTTTTTAGATTGCACTTGACGTTCGCCATTCGGTGTCCCTAATTACCGGCTATTGCGATATCCGTTATTCAATCAACCTTGAGAGGCCCCCGATGCATCCCGCCAAACGACATTTGCTGGAAAGACCGGCGAGTGACGCGTGGCTTTGTGCGCGCGGCAATCGCCACTACTCCGATCGGTTGTTCGATCTGAGTATGAAGGCTGGCAAGCGTGCTCCAGATGTATCCTCCGCGGTTCTTTCAGGTGGTGTTCCAAGCGCCTGATCCGGGCGGTCGGTCCATTTTCTCGCGCAAACCCTACCCTTCAATTTGCTGGCAGAATTCCGTCTTCGTGAACGGCTGTGCCTTGCGGCATTGTCCTGCTCACTAGGCCGGAACTGCGCTTTGCGGTGCTGTGAATTTTGCAGCTGAGCTTTCATGCTGAATGGCGTGAGAGAATGAACGCTATTGCGCAAACAAATGAAATTTCACTGAGCTTTTTGAATCCCGGAAATCGGCTTTATCGACCGATTCCGGTAATGGGAGAGCTGTGTCATTTTTTTGAATTGTTTTCTGCTGAAATGACAACGTGCGTGAGCTGGAGACATCTCATGAGCGCTCAATTGAAAAACGCCGGAAGCCTTGAAGCCCAGATCAGGCGGTTTGAGCAAAGCTACCGGAAGCGTCTGCGCCGGATTGCCGGGTTGTCGCCGCGCCTTGCCGACCTCGTTTTCTCGTTTCCGGCGTGCGCGTTTGCGCTCGTTTCGGATTATGGGACGTCTTCGGAGCGTGCGGAAGCGATCCGGTTGGTGAAGGCCGGGGCGAGCCTGAAGGCCGTTGCCGAAGCGCTTGGCCTTGCCTACTGGACGCGCAAGCTGCCGCCGGAAACCTTCATCCAGCCCCTCGGGAAATTGCCGGATGGGCCGGAGTTCTCGCGTCGGGTTGCAGGGCTCGTTCCTGAAGATGCAGCAAATGTCGGAATCTGGCTCTCGGCTGTGTGTTTGGCAGCCGAAGCCTGCGACGAGGAATTTGCTGTGTGGGTGGCCGGAAAGAAGGCCTTCGCCGCTTCGGGTGGTTACCTGGGTAGCGAAGCCTTGTTTCCGCTTGCCGCCTATGCGTGGTTTTCCTCAAGCGGAGGTTCGGTTGCTGCTCGCGCGATGGTTGAGCGCCCGTGGCAGAAGAACTTTGCTTTCGGGAGTGCCGCGCAACTTGCTCGCGATTGGATTGACCGTATCGCTAGCGAAGCCGTGCCGACCCTTAAGCGGAGAGGCCCGGGGCGGTACAGCCTCCGAAACGGTAGCGGTGGCTATGCCATGGTTGCATTGATGTCGCGTGCCGAATTGTTCGATGAGGGTCGCGTTATGGACCACTGTGCGGCGAGTTATGCCGGGCTGGTGGAGAGCGGCCAGTGCCTGATCTTCTCGGTGAGAAGCGGGCAGCAGCGGATCGCGACGCTCGAAATCCGCAGGATGCGGGGCGGGCGGCGTGAATTCGGCATCGTACAGCTAATGGGTCCGCAGAACCGTCCGGTCGCCCGGCCGGTTGCCGAAGCGGTGCAATCGTGGATGGTGCGGCATGCGCAAAACCCGCTTGTCGGGGCTCGCCGAGGTGGAGCCATTCAGCCCGTCGATCCAAAGCGCTGGAATGCGATCTGGGACCCTTACCTCGAAGCCAAACCGGCTTTGAGGACGAGGGATGTCGCGACCTACCAGGGTTTGATGCAACAGGCCGGTGCTTTGGCGCAGTTGCAGCAAGTGGTCAGAGGCTGACACGAAATGAAAGGGCGCTGTCACAGGTCGTGATGGCGCCCTTTCTTATTTAGCCGGGAAGCTTGAGATGTGCAGCGTGGTTTCAGGCGCGCAAGTCGTGGACGCTGAACAATCGCTCAGGATCGGTCCAGACTTTTTCTGGCTGCCAGCCGGCTTCCCGCGCCAGGGCCTGGAAACCATCAATATCGTATTTATGCGAGTGCTCGGTGTGGATGCGTTCGCCTTCCTTGAAGTGGAACTTGTAGCCGAGAACATCGACATCATGATCGCGTTCGGCGATCAGAGTCATGTCAATGCGGCCGATCACTTCGTCGTAGGTTGCCTCGTGCCGGAAATTATCCGGATCAAAGTTTGCGCCTAGTGCATGATTTGCGTGGGCAAGGATATTGAGATTGAAGGCTGCGGTGATGCCGGCTGCGTCGTTGTAGGCCGCAAGCAGGCGCTCTCGGTCCTTCTTGAGGTCGATGCCGATTATAAGGCGCGCGTTGATGCCGAGCGTTTCTCTCATGCTGGCCAGCAGCGCCACTGCCGGGCCGCGTTCCAGATTGCCCAGCGTCGAGCCTGGAAAGAAGCCCATTTTAGGTGCTGTTGCGACTGTCGCCGGGATCAAAACAGGGCGTGAGAAATCCGCGACGACGGGTACGATTGCGAGGCCGGGAAAGCGAAGTTCGAGCCGGTCGCATGCATCGTCGAGGGCTGCTGAGGAAATGTCGATTGGAACGTAGGCCTTCAGATCGTCTAGGGCCTCCAGCAGTATTTCGGTTTTCGAGCTTGAGCCGGAACCAAACTCGATGAGCGCTGTGCCTGGTGCGGTTGTTGCTGCGATCTCGGCTGAACAGTTGCGCAGGATCCGCGCTTCAGTGCGCGTGGGGTAGTACTCTGGCAGCCGTGTGATTTCCTCGAAAAGTTCGCTGCCGCGGGCATCGTATAGGAAACGGCACGGCAGGGACTTGTCGGACTTGCGCAAGCCGTCGATCAATGCGCGGGGAAAGTCGAGGCGGGCGGGGTCGGTTGAGCCGCGGCCGGGTGTTTTCGTTGATGAACCATAGCCGCTTCCGCCTGAGCCTTCGGGCTTGCCAGGCTTATTTGGTGAATTGCTGAGAGTGCCGGTGTTCCGGCGGGTTCCATAGGTCATGTTGCGTCCTCCGCGAGGCGCAGGCCCATGAACTGCCAGCGCTGACCGGGGTAGAAGAAATTGCGATAGGTGCGACGGGAATGACCGTCGGCGGTTGCACACGAGGCGCCCTTGAGGACCTGCTGCGAGCACATGAATTTGCCGTTGTATTCGCCGATCGCGCCGGCGGGTGGTCGGTAGCCCGGGTAGGGAAGGTAGGCGGAGCTGGTCCATTCCCAGACGTCGCCGAACATTTGCTGGAGGCCGTTTGCCGTGGTTGGCGGTTTCGCGACCGGGTGCGGAATGAAGGCGCGTGAACCGGCCGTGTTACCGCTAAGGGGGGACTTGGTGCTGGCGAATTCCCACTCGAATTCCGTTGGCAGACGCTTGCCAGACCAGCGCGCAAATGCGTCGGCTTCATAAAAGCTGATATGGGAAACGGGTGCGTCGGGGTCAAGCGGTTGCAAGCCTTGCAGCGTCATTTGCTGCCAGCTTTTATCGTCACGCTGCCAATAGCCTGGTGCCTGCCAGCAATTTTCCTTCACGGTTGCCCAGCCGTCGGCGAGCCACAGGAGCGGGTCGGAATAGGAACCGTCTGTGATGAATTCGAGCCACTCGCCATTGGTCACGCAACGGGTGGACAATCGAAAGGGATGAACGAGCGCGCGGTGTCGCGGGCCTTCGTTGTCATAGAAGAAGCCGTCGCCATCATGGCCGATGTCGCAAATGCCGCCGTCAAAGGCGATAAATTCCGATGGTTGGGTTGAGGACCGATTGGTGACTTCGCGTGGGCGTGGCGACCGATAGGCCGGGCGCAACGGCTGGGCTGCAAACAACGCGAGAATATCGGTCAGAAGCAATTCCTGATGCTGCTGTTCGTGATTGATGCCGAGTTCCACAAGCGCCTGAACTTCCGGTTTGTTCCAGGCGTCGCTTGAGCAGAGTTCCTGCAAAGCGTCATCGACGTGGGAGCGATAGTCGCGAACTTCGGAGGCGCTTGGACGTGTCAAGAGACCACGGCTGGCGCGAGGGTGACGATCGCCTGCTGTTTCGTAATACGAGTTGAAGCAGTAATCGAACGCATCGGAATAAGGCTTGTAACCATCGTGGTGTTCGCGCAGCAGAAATGCTTCGTAAAACCATGTGGTGTGGGCCAGATGCCATTTGGCCGGACTGGCGTCGTCCATGGCCTGCACCGTCTGGTCTTCATCAGAGAGCGGGCTTGCGAGTTCGAGTGATTGCGAGCGGCTGTCGAGCAGTCGCTCATGAAGCTGGCCAAGTCGTGGCTCATCAGCGGAGTTTCGGGAGGATAGGGGCATGACCGCCTCCTTTGTCAGCGTCGCGACCAGCGGGTGCGATAAGCTCTGGCTGGCCGGAGTGAATAAACTTTGGCTTGTGTGATGACACAATGCGCTGCCGATTTGATGTCAGTGCGCTGCCCGCGGTTGTGAAAGAGGAGATCGAAGGCCTGCCAGCGAAATGAGCTTCATCGGTGCTCACGTACGGATGATGTAACGCGCGAAAGCGCTCATTGGTTTGACAATGGTGGGCAAAATGTGTCGGCCGGCGGATGTTGCGGCGCAACAGCTCAGGTGCTGGTTCGCACCCAACCTTCAGAGCGCAGGTGTTCCTGGGGCTGGAACCGCGTCTTGTAGTTCATCTTGCGTGAGCCATCGATCCAATAACCAAGATAGAGATAAGGCAGGCCCAGGCGGCGCGCCCGATCGAGGTGATCGAGGATCATGTAGGTGCCGAGGCTGCGCTGATCTTCGGCGGGATCGAAAAAGCTGTAGACCATGGAGATGCCGTCAGAGAGACGGTCGCACAATGCAGCGCCTTTGAGCGGCCAGGTGCGGGGCGATGTGTCCAGGGCGTCCGCCGGTTTTTGGCGGTACTCGGTCACAAAGGTTTCAATGACGCTGTCTTCGACCATCATCGCATAATCGAGCACGGTCATGTCGGCCATGCCGCCGTCGCCATGGCGCGCGTCGATGTAGCCGCGGAACAGTGCGTATTGTTCAGAGGTGGGGACGGCTTCGACGCAAGCGGAAGCGAGGTCGCGATTTTTGTCCATGATCCGGCGCATCGATTTGCCAGGTTCGAATTCATCGACCAGGACGCGGACAGATACGCAGGCGTGGCAGCCTTCGCAGTAGGGCATGTAGGCGATGTTCTGGCTGCGGCGGAAACCGCCTTTCAGCAGATTGTCGATGAGCCCGCGGGGCTTGTCGTGGGTAAGGTGCGTGAACAGTTTACGTTCGAAACGACCGGGCAGATATGGGCACGGCTGGGGAGCCGTCACGTAGAATTCGGGAAAATGCTTCTGTTGTTCCGTCATGTCCTGCCTTTTCCCTCAACGCTACGGCGCACCTGTGCCTAGGGTCGCCGCGTGTACGAAGCTGCATGATATGTGAGCGAGGGCGTCAGGATCAAGGTCGTTTGAGCGGATGAAGCATCCGTTAATGCAGATGGGCCGCCGACGCTAAGTGTTTCTTCGCAAGTGCTGCATCAGCACGGCTTGAGTGGTTGACGCAAGCCTGATTGGGCTGGCTATCGCGATGTGCTTGGCGGGCATGATGCGGTTGTAGGTGCGCAATAGTAGAAGCGGCGGGAAGATCCCAACCGGGTGCATACTGACGTTGAGGTCGACGCTGACACGCTGGTTTATTCGATGCGGCTCATAGCGCTGGGTGAGGGCGGGGGCCGATGGCGTCAGAGCAGTTTGTCTGCGGCGCGTGCAATCGACTGCAGAAGCGTTTCGCTGGCCTCGTCGATTTCCTGGCTTGGGTCTATGGAGGCGTGTGTCAGCCATGCCATGCTGCCGATTGATACGACGAGGATCGCGATCCCGATAATGGCACGCTTCAAAAACCAACCGATTGTAATGCGTGAAGCGGGATCGGCAACCTGAGTTGAGGCCTGATCGCCAAAGCCTGTCATGCCAACGTCGCGCGCATCAATGGCACCCGGTGCATCCAGGTTTGATGCACCACTCGATGTGGCGGTTGCCTCAACGGTCATGTGTTTCCCTCAAACTCGCGGCGTCTGTTTGCCGGCGCTTGGTTGCGCAAATACTTTTCGCGGTCGGTATTCAGGTCCAGAGAAGCTCCCCCGAGCCTCTGAAGTGCGGACATGAAGGATCGTCAGTGCGATCTATTAACTGTGCGTGATTGTCTCACCATTGAATGGAAGACGTTGGGTGAGAGGTCAAGCGTGGTTGGGGCAAACAACTGTTTCGCTGTTGCAACCGTGGTCGCGCGGACACGGCTGAATGGTGCAGTCGATGCGTGACGGCCATAATTCGAGTGTTTGCGGTTGTTTTGCGACCGGCGCTGCGAGCGGTTTGCGCACTAGACCTGACATCAGGGTCATTACAGAAGTGCTCGCGTCTGGCGCGCCATTGCCAGGGTTGCTGCCAGATCTACCTTTCCTGAGCCCAGGACGGGGATCGCACCGACGACGAGGATTGCCTTGGGCACCCACAGTTCTGGAAAGCCGCTAGCTCGTGCGTGCGCTTGCAAGGCCGCCTTCTCAGCATCGGGTTTGTCGGTGACGAGGATCAACTGCTCGCCTTTGCGAGCGTCGGGCAGGTTGACGACAACGTGCTGGGCATCGGGCCACAAATCGGCTGCAAGAGTTTCGACGGCGGCGAGCGATACCATCTCCCCACCGATCTTGGCAAAGCGCTTGGCGCGGCCCTTGATCGTTACGAAGCCATCGTCGATCGAGACGATGTCGCCGGTGTCGTGCCATCCATCGGGCGGGGGAACGATGATACCAGGGCGGTCGTGGAAAATATAACCTGACATGACGTTGGGGCCGCGGACCATCAGCCGACCGCCGTGAGAAATGCCTGCGACCGGTTCCAATCGGGTTTCGATACCCGGCAGGGTTTTTCCGACGCTACCGGGCCGGTTCGTCGGCGGCAGATTGCAGGCGATGACGGGCGCGCATTCTGTTGCACCGTAACCTTCCAGGATCTGGGTGCCGATTTTCTCCCACAACTTGCGTGTCGGGTGCTTGACGCGTTCCGCGCCTGCAACGACGAACCTCAAGGTCGCCAGATCGCCGACGTCGGCGGCGCGCGCGTATCCCTGCAGAAAGGTGTCGGTGGCAAACAACACGGTTGCCTTTGTGTCGCGGACCAGCTTGGGGATCTGGCGATAATGCAACGGGCTTGGATAGAGCACGACCTTCATACCGTGAAGGATCGGCATCAGCGTTCCTGCCGTAAGGCCGAAGGAATGGAACATCGGCAAGGGGTTCATGGCGATATCGTTAGCCGACAGCATGCCGCCGGCATGTGCAAAAATCTGGCGGGCATTGGCGACGAGGTTGTTGTTGGACAATGCGACGCCTTTCGGTGCGCCTTCGGTGCCGGAGGTAAAAAGCACGACGGCCGGTCGCTTTGGACGCATGCCGCAGCGGCGATGAAACATGCGGGGGGCAAGGTTGCGAAGAACGCCGGTCGCCTTGGCGACTACGCCGATTTTTGCGCGGACGTCTTCAAGGTAGACGATGCGGATGCGATCGCCGGTCTGCAGTGTTGTCTCCTCGAGCGCCTCAATAATGGCTTCGAGTTTTCCTGCTTCGACAAAACGGCGCGAGGTGACAACTGTTTTGACGAGTGCCGTCTTAACTGCCGAAGAAATATTCCGCGGACCAGCGGTGAAATTCAGAAGTGCCGGTACTCGCGCATGCGCGTTCAAAGCCAAGATCGTTACAACCAAACCCGTCACATTCGGAAGCAAGACACCGATGGCTTCTCCGGTTTTGGTGCGGCGGGTCAGTTCTGCTCCGAGAACGAGACTGCCTAGGATAAGCCGGTCATAGGTAAGGGATTGGCGCTCGGAATCCTCCACGATCACCTTGCTGCCGCCGTGCTTTGCGCGGGCTTTGAGGAGTGCCTCAAACAGCGTGATTTCCTGGTGATCGTAATGGGGAGTTTGTGACATTGCCTGCGCCGGATTAACGAAATTGAAGGATGATCTGATTTGGGACGGCATTTGAATAAAATTGCAACGACGAAGTTTACCGTCAGTAAGAACCAATTGATTAGCTTCTTCTAACGCTTTGTTAGGGGAACGGTATCATGCGTGCGAGTTGGCTAGTGAGTTCGGCAGTTCTGTGGGTTCGGGTTCGAGCAGAAGGCGGCCACAGTTTGGCGGCTGGCGGTGCCGGCTCGCGCTTGAGGCGGTTTGGTCGTGATGAAGAAGGTATCACCACGGTCGTCTTCGCGTTGTTGTTTACAGCGGTCTTGATGGCTGCGGCTGTGGCGGTGGATCACGGCCGAATCGTAACGGAAATCTCGCGCGATCAGCGCGCTCTCGATGCGGCGGTGCTCGCAGCTTCGGATCAGCTTGGAACGGATAACCAAGACGTCACCGGTAAGGCGATGGCGGAGGCATTTTACACTGCCAACCGTGGTGCCTCGGCGCCTTCAAAGATTTATGCGATTGCGTTCGATGCTGACAATGGCGAGATTTCAGCGAGCACCAAGACGGACTGGAAAGCAAAGCTGATGGCTGGCCTCGATCACATGTTTCCAGGTATCGGAGATGATCGTCAGCTCAGCGTCAACTCCAAGGTCGCAAAGGGAAACGGATCGGTTGAAGTTGCTCTCGTTTTGGATAATTCGGGCTCCATGGGCGGGTCCTACATCTCCGATTTGAGAACCGCGGCTGCGGACCTTGCCAACGTCGTATTCGCTGGTGCTGAGGGAAGCGATCGGGTGATGGTCGGCATCGTGCCATTCGCGGCCTCCGTCAACATAGGCTCGGCCAATTCGAATGCGAACTGGATCGATGGGGCCGGGCAATCCTCTATCCATTATGAAAACTTCTCGGAAAACCGGACACGTTTTCAGTTGTTCTCGGACGTGGGAACGAGTTGGGCGGGATGCGTGGAGGCACGGCCTAATGGTCACGACGTCACGGATGCGTTGCCCACGTCGAACAACGGCGACACGCTGTTCGTGCCGATGTTTGCACCTGACGAGCCTGGCGAAGCCGGTTCCAATTCACTGGGGTACGGCAACAGCTATCTCGATGACGATGGTGGGCAGTGCGAACCTTACGAGCGGGTTTGCGAGAGCTATTCTCGTCGAGGAAATTGCAGGCGCTGGAGCACGGTGAGCCTGCCGCCTGCCGAGGCCCAGGCACGGACCTGCAAGTATGCCGGAGAAACGCCGCAGGGGGCGAGTGGTCCCAACTACATGTGTACGACGCAGGCCGTTCTGCCGCTAAACTCTACAAAGTCCTCGGTCGTCAATGCGATCAACGCGATGCAGGCGTCAGGCAATACGAACATCAAGGAAGGTGTGGCGTGGGGCTGGCGCGTCCTGTCGCCTTCGGCACCCTATGACCAGGGCCGCGAATATTCGGATGGTGAAAATCGCAAGATCATGATCGTCATGACGGACGGAGAGAACTACTACAACGACGAGAACAACCACAACCTCTCCATCTATGCGTCCCAAGGTTACGCAGCCAAGGGCCGGATGGGAGTGACGCACACGCGCACTGGGTACACAAACCACTTGAACTCTAAGACGCTTGAGGCGTGTGCGAATGCAAAAGCGGCCGGTATTACGGTCTATACGGTTGCTTTCCGGCTTGAAGGCGATGCAAACACCACGGCGCTCTTGCGCAGTTGTGCCTCAGGGCCCGACAACGCCTTTATCGCGTCGAACGGATCGACACTGATCCAGTCTTTCAGGAACATCGGCAAAGAAATCTCGGCGGTTCGTGTCGCAGGCTGAAGCTGATTTGCTGTTGCGGCGGCGTGTGTGCGTTCATCACCGCATACCGGTTGGATTGGCCAAAGCCCCGAGTAGTTCCAACTTCTCGCCCAATACGAGCGGACGACCCCAATTTCCGGGGCCGTTCGTTCTGGTTTTTCAGGTTATTCACAGCGCTGGTTATCGGTGCGAATTCGCGCCCGAGTCAGGCTGATGCCGAGAGGCCGAGGCTTGCCTGCAACTGTCTGGCTGGCAACGGCAAATTCAGTGCCAGCGTTATACTCTGACCGTCGAAATCGGCAGCTTGCAGAGTATTGCTCAGGCCTGTGGGCAATCTGTTGATTGGCACTTGGCAGGTCACACTTTTCCTGCGCTTGCGGTGGCGTCGCTGGGATTCGGCGATAACACTGGTTCGATCATTAGTGTTGGTATTTTGAGTTTTCAGTTCCAGTGCGCGTCGAAATAGAGCGTGCCTGGCCGGGGCTTTTTTCACTGCGTTCCCTTGCCATTGCTCCCAATCCTTGGAGTTTTTTGTGCCATGAGGACGCTGAGTAAGCCTCCTGCTATCCGAGTATTTGCCTGGGCGTTGCTGCTTGCAGCCGCTTTTGCCGGCGTCTCTGGGGTCTTGTCTCCAGGACTTGCGGGCGAGCGCAGCAATCTCGGCGCTGCCGATCCCGATTTGCTTGCCGAGGTCGGTCTCAGCGATCCCGTGCACCGTTCGCATATGGTCATCCCCAGCGGCGGACCTTATCCGATCCGTCGCAAAGTGACCGTCGGCGTCGACAAGTCGATGTTGATCGAGATGCCGGTTGATCTGCAAAACGTACTCGTTTCCAATCCGGAAGTGCTGGACGCGGTGGTGCAAACCTCGCGGCAGGTCTATTTGCTGGCCAAGGATCTGGGTGAGGCGAACGCGTTCTTCATTGGTCCGGGCGGTGAAAAAGTTCTGTTCCTCGAAGTATCGGTGACGCGAGATCTCACTGTCCTTCAGGACACGATGCGCCGGTTGATACCTGGATCGAACATTCATGCGGAGATGATGGGCGAAAGCGTCGTGCTGTCAGGGTCAGTTGTGACTTCGGCAGATGCCAATCGGGCTTCCGAACTGGCCGGCCGCTTCGTCAAGAAAAAAGACGGGGTCGTTAATCTGCTGGCCACTGGTCAGAACGAACAGGTGTTGCTCAAGGTTCAAGTCGCAGAGATCCAGCGCGATGCATTGCGCCGCATCGGAGTGGATCTGCCCAGTGCCGTTGTCTCGGCGGGCAATCTGACCTTCACGAAGGTTATTCAGAACGCGTTTCCGGTTACGAGTTCGATCGTGGGAGCCGCTCGAGCTGTGGGCGAGGCTACAGCGCCGCTTGCTGCTGCGGGTTCGGCACTGCAACCGACCTGGCGCAGTGGCGATAACTCCGTCACGGGGCTGATCCAAGCGCTGGAGCGAACCGGCGCACTCAAGACGCTTGCCGAACCGACGCTTACTGCGATTTCCGGGGAGGAGGCGAAGTTCCTTGCTGGTGGCGAATTCCCTGTTCCGATTGCCCAGGAAGACAACAAGATCACCGTCGACTGGAAGCCGTTCGGCGTGAACGTGTCATTCAAGCCGGTTGTGCTTGATGGGGGCCGCATCAGTCTCAACATTTCTGCGGAAGTCAGCGAGATCACCACGGAAGGTGCGATCCAGATCGACAACCTTTCGCTGCCGGGCCTGAAAGTTCGGCGAGCCGAGACGACGCTTGAACTTCCCAGCGGCGGGACGCTCGCTATGGCCGGTCTTCTGTCCGACGATACGCGGCAAAGCGTCGAGGGTGTGCCAGGGCTGAAGAGCCTGCCGATCCTGGGAGCCTTGTTCCGCTCCAACGACTATCGCAGACGCGAGACCGAACTCGTCATTCTGGTCACCCCGTATCTGGCTTCGCATTCCACCGAAGCGGAACTTGCCAGACCGACCGACGGGTTTGCGCCGTCTAGCACACTGAAGGAGCTGTTCTTCGGGCACATCAACCGGATCTACGGCGTGCAGGGCGTCATGCCGGATCGCTATCACGGTGACTACGGCTACATCGTTGAATATCCGGGGTTGAAGGGATGAACATGAAAAGGTTTGCAAATCGCACATGGTGGCGCTTGCGCGCATCTCCTATGATCTCTTCGGCTGCTCTTGCGAAGGCTATTGCGGTGCCTCTCGTCTTGGTCAGTGTTGCCGGGCTTACCGGTTGCCGTGAGAATTTCCGTATCGATGATCTCACAGCCGCTGAACTAAACGATCCGGTCAAGCGTCATCCGATCGGCTACACGGCGCAGACCGAAGCCATGCTGGTCGAGATCGGCGGCAAGGGCGAGGGCCTCAGCAGCAACCAGGAGACGGATGTCTGGCGCTTCCTCAAGAGCTATAAGACTGAAAGCCGGGGACGGTTGACGGTTTCGGTTCCAGGTGGCGCGCGCGGGCATTTTGCTTCGACGCAATTGGTTCAACAAGTGATGCAGATGGTCCACGGCTCGGGTATTCCCCGCGAAGCACTCATCATGGAGCGACATGCGTGGGATAATTCGCCGGAGTTCGGCGCAGCACTTGAGCTGAGTTACGGACGACCGGTGGCGGTCGCACCTCAATGCGGCAACTGGCCGGAAGATCTGGGGCGCGACCGTGAGCGGATTTCGTTTGAGAACCATGGCTGCGCAACGCGGCGCAACTTGGCGCTGACGGTTGCCAACTCGCGCGATCTGCAGATGCCGCAGCAGCTTTCACCGCGCTCGTCTGAGCGGCGCAGCGTGACTTGGACAAAGTACGTTGATGCCGGGGGCAGCGGAGCGCCGCCTCCCGCCCCGGCAAATACGCCCCAGCCTGGTGGCAAGCAGCCTGGGCTTCAGCCATGATGTCATTTGGATGAACTGCGGGCGGTCGTGGGTCCGTTAGAATTCGCTGCCGGGTTGCCAGCGGATAAATGCCAAACATAAGCCTCGCGGAGCCTTTGGCCTGCGGGGCTTTTTTTGTTGGGGTGCGCGTTGCTCTTTGGGACGTGAAGGGATCTAGGCGGTTGCTGTCAACGCCAATTGCGGCACGTGCGGCGCGGCCTATGCGGTCGCCTGGGAAATGGAACAGAAAAAAGCGCGGGACCCATATTGTAAGGTCCCGCGCTTTCGGTTCTGTAAGCTGGTGAAGCCGCTCTGGGCGTTAACGGTGCACTTCTGCGGTCCGGGCGTTAGCTGTGGCTGTCTTGGACGAAGGCGGTGCCGCCACAGAGACCTTCTTTGATTTTGCGCGCTGCTGTTCGAGGTAGCTGACATTGGCTTGCGCTTTTGCCGGGGGCAGTGCTGACTCGCCGATCATGCGTGCTTCGTCGCTGCGGCCATCCAGGCCCAAAATCAGCGCGAGGTTTTGTTTCGCAACGGGCTTGCCGCCTTTGCTCGTCGCAGACTGACGCAGCAACTTTTCGGCCTGATTGCCTTTACCGTCGAGCGCGTATGAGAGTGCCAGATTGTTGAGTACCGATGGATGGTCGGGGGCCAACTGCAAGGCTTTGGCGAACTCCATCTGCGCTTCCGACTGGCGGCCTGATGCTGACAGCGCGGAACCAAGCGCGGAGTGGACCTGCCAGTTGGGGTTGTCGGCTGCCGTGGCCCGGCGAAGATGCGTTTCAGCTTTTTCGAGCTGGCCCAATTCGAGGGCAAGCAAGCCACGTTCGCGGTCGAGATCAAGGTCGTCGGGAGCCCTTTCCGCCGCGCTGTCCAGCGTTGCGAGTGCGCGGGCTTTCTGGCCTTTTTCGCGCAGGCTGCGTGCCTTGGTGATCGCCTCTGAACTGTTGCCCAGGCTGGCTGTTAACGGCTGACTTGACGTGTTGTCGGAGTTGCCGGAAAAGATTGAGCCGGTTTCAATGCCGCCGGTATTGCTCTGACCGGCGAGGTCCATTGAGCCTAGATTGAGCCCCGACTGCGCGCATGCGCTGGTCATCAGCGCTGCGGTCAATGGCAGGAGGATTTTTATGCCGCGAGCAGTGTGACTGCGCGGTCTTTGCACTCTGATCCACATAAACTTTACGACCCTTGTTACTGGCCGCTACTCCGCTTTTGCACATCCAATGGCGGTCGTGCCTCGTGTGCGGAGGGGCTGTTTGATTGAGAATATTCAACGCTCACACCTCACTCACGCGACTGAAACTAACTGAGGAAATACAACGATTTGACTGCGTGCTGCCAAGGGTTGCCGGAAAGCAGCCATTGCTGGTTCGTGGGCGGGCAGGGCAGGCTTGGTACTGCGTCTGAGTCGTATTGAGATTCGCTGGGTGCAAGCCCTTCGTCTCGAAGATCTCCCCGCTATCCCCAGGCAGAAGTGCTCGCGCATGTGCTCGCTTGCCGGACATCGATTGAGATGGGTTTTTCGCGTGCGCTGGGCAGCCTCAAGCCAAATGACGGCGCGCCAGGGCCAGGGCATGGGCAGGCGTGGATGAGGCGTCGATCTCAGTCCAGCTAACTTCGCCGGGATCGCGTTCGAATTGCCGGGCTACGACATCGGCCGTTGCGTCAGAAGCATCGCCGGTACGTTTGTCGACGCGATGCTGCAAAACCTCCAGCGGAGCGCTGAGCCATAGTCCGGTGAATTGAGCGTCACAGTTTTTTGCGACGTCTTCGATATGGCCGCGCTCATCGGGTGTCGAGAAGACAGCGTCGACGACGACGCTGTGACCGGCGGAAAGAACATGGCGCGCGCGTTTCATCAGACGGACGTAAACCTGATTGGAAATGTCCTTGGTGTAGTGATGAGC
>CAYGRH010000034.1:0-16569 GCA_964352165.1 uncultured Hyphomicrobiaceae bacterium
GCCCTTGCGCACCAGATCGACGGCCTTGCGCAGAACCGTCAGCGTCTTGAGGCCGAGGAAGTCGAACTTTACAAGGCCGGCTGCCTCGACAAGTTTCCAGTTGAACTGGGTGACAGGCATATCCGACTTGGGGTCGCGGTAGAGGGGCACGAGTTCATCGAGCGGGCGGTCGCCGATCACCATGCCCGCGGCATGGGTCGATGCATGCCGGTAAAGTCCTTCCAGCTTCAGGCCTGTTGCCAGAAGCTGGGCGATGATGGGGTCGGAATCGCGCTGGTCCTGCAGCTTGGGTTCGGCGTCGATGGCCTCGGCAAGCGTCACCGGATTGGCCGGGTTGTTGGGAACGAGTTTGCAAAGCCCATCGACCTGATTGTAGGGCATCTGCAGGACGCGGCCGACGTCACGGAGAACGGCGCGCGCCTGGAGTTTACCGTGCGTAATGATCTGGGCGACGCGGTCGTGACCGTATTTGCGCTGCACGTAGCGGATCGTTTCTTCGCGACGCTCCTGACAGAAGTCGATGTCGAAGTCGGGCATCGACACGCGCTCTGGATTGAGGAAGCGCTCGAATAGGAGCCCGAAGCGCAGGGGATCGAGGTCGGTGATGGTGAGCACCCAGGCGACGAGGGAGCCCGCACCCGAACCGCGGCCCGGCCCGACCGGAATGCCCTCGCCCTTCGACCACTTGATGAAGTCTGCAACGATGAGGAAGTAGCCGGGGAACTTCATCGAGGTGATGACGCCTAATTCATAGGCGAGGCGTTCCTCGTAGTCCTTCAACGTGTGGCCGGGGGCGAGCGGGTTCTTGGCGAGCCGCGCCTTGAGGCCTTCTTCGGCCTGGCGCTTCAATTCGTCTGCTTCGGCGGCCAGCGCATCCTCATCGCTCGTCCCCGCGGCTGTCTGCACGAACCGCGGCAGGATCGGTGCCTTGCCGAGCACGCGGTAGTGACAGCGGCGCGCGATCTCGACGGTGTTTTCGAGCGCCTCGGGCAGATCGGCGAAGGTGCGCGCCATTTCCTGTGGCGACTTGAAATAGTGCTCCGGTGTCAGCCGGCGGCGATTGTCCTCAACGACATATGCGCCTTCGGCAATGCAGATCAGAGCGTCATGCGCCTCGTAGTCGTCGGGAGCGGCAAAGTAGGCTTCGTTCGTTGCGACGATTGGCAGATCGAGACCGTAGGCGAGTTGCAGCAGCTGCGGTTCGACGTTGCGCTCCTCGCGGGTGCCGTGGCGCTGGATTTCGACATAGAGCCGGTCGCCGAATGCCTTTTTGAGTTTTTTCAGGCGAACGGTGGCAGGGGCCAACTGGCCATTTTGGATCTGCTTGTCGATGGGGCCTTGCGGGCCGCCAGTGAGAACGATGATGCCATCGGCGTATCGCGACAGCGCGTCGATGGTGATGTGAGGGGGAGCCCCTTCGTCGACGCCGAGGTGCGCCTGACTGACGAGCTTCATCAGGTTCGCGTAGCCTTGCTCGCTCGCCGCCAGCAGCGCGATCAGGCCGTCGCACATCGGATCGCGTGAGGCCTGGCCGCGGGCAGCCAGTAGAGCCTGCGCCGTCGGGTCGGACGACTTCTCGCAGAAGTCGATCGCGATTGAGACTCCCGCGATGGGCTGGACACCGGCCTTGGCGAGTTTTTCGGCAAAGTCGAGCGCGCCGAACATGTTGTTCGTGTCGGTCAGCGCCATGGCGGGCGTGCCGGTTTCCCTGGCGAGGCTTGCCAGCTTGCCAATAGGCAACGCGCCCTCCAGCAGCGAATAGGCTGAATGCACCTTCAGATGGACGAAGGTTGGCATCTGCTGATTTGCCATGCGGGTGGCGCTGGCAGCATCGGAGGTTCGAATCGGAGCGTTCATGGTTGAGACGTTAGCGCCCGAATTTGTGCAGCGCGAGCGAAGTCGGCGCTGTGGAAGACCTGGGAAAACTTCTATTGGTCGTTCAGGCTCTGGGGACGTCCCGCGCGGGAATGGCCGATTCAATCAGGCTGACGCCATGGCCGCTGGCCCAGCGGTAGACGAGGTAAAGCGTGAGGCCGAGCGGGCCGAGCAGGAACGTCAGGATGAGGCACAGTGCGGTGACAATGTAGGTTGCGCTAATCCGCATGGCATCGCGTGCGATCCAGGCCCCCACGAACAGGTCGAAGGCGAGGTAGTGAATCCAGCCATTGAGGGCGACAAGGCGGCTATCGAACAAGGCCATCACGGCATCGAGTGTAAGGAAGCCTGCTCCGTCCGCCATTGCGCCGGTGGCAATCGCGATCATCAGGCCGGTCATGTATAGCGCGCCCAAAATCAGTGGCGCGAAGGCTGCATGGACGAGGGTTGCCGTCCAGGGATTGCGCGGCTGCAGGATCAGCAGGAGCCATGCCGGGAACACGATGGCGTTGGCTGCGATGAAGACCCAATCCATGGTTTGATCGGTCATGCAGGACTCCCGGTTCAAGAGACTAGGCGATTTGACCTGTCAGGCGACCTGACCGGGCTGCATTTCGACGAGATGGCCGTCGGCAAGTCGAAGGCAACGGTCCATGCGGGCTGCGAGTTCAAGGTTGTGGGTGGCGATCAAGGCGGAGACGCCGGTCTGATGGATCAGCGTAATCAGCGATTGAAACACGCGCTCGGAGGTTTTCGGGTCCAAGTTTCCGGTCGGTTCGTCAGCAAGCAGGAGTCTCGGTTCGTTAGCCAGGGCGCGGCAGATGGCAGTACGCTGCTGCTCGCCGCCTGAGAGTTCGGCTGGCCGGTGCTTGAGGCGATCGGCCAATCCCATGGCGCTAAGAAGCTCCTTGGCGCGCACCTTGGCATCCTTCTTGGAACGGCCGGCAATCATCTGCGGCAGGACAACGTTTTCGATTGCGGAGAATTCGGGAAGCAATTGGTGGAACTGATAGATGAAGCCCATCTCGGTGCGGCGGATGCGGGTGCGGCCGGCATCGTTCAGACCCGCACAATCGCGCCCGTTGATAATGACGCGGCCCGAGTCCGGAGTTTCGAGCAGTCCGGCGATGTGCAGAAGAGTGGATTTACCAGCCCCTGAGGGGCCAACCAGCGCCACGGATTGGCCAGGTAAAATTTCCGCGAATGCGCCGTCGAGGACTTTGATCTCGCGTGCGCCCTGGTGGAAACTGCGGCGCAGATCCTCAAGGCGGAGAACTGCGCGGTCATTCGAAAGGTCGTTCACCGGCAATCTCACTCGTATCTCAGGGCTTCGACGGGATCGAGACGGGCAGCACGCCATGACGGGTAAAGCGTGGCCAGGATCGACAGGGCGAGCGCCATCAAAACGATGAACGCAGTCTCGGTTGGATTGATCTCGGCGGGCAGCTTGGTCAGGTAATAGATGTCAGGGTCAAAGATCTTCGTGCCGGTCAGCCAGGCGACGAACTGGCGGATCGGTTCGATGTTGTTGCAAAAGATGATGCCGAGGATGAGGCCTGCGAACGTTCCGACGATCCCGATCGATGCACCGGTAATCAGGAACACGCGCATCATGGCGCCGCGCGTCGCGCCCATGGTGCGCATGATGGCGATGTCGCGGCCCTTGTCCTTTACAAGCATCATCATGCCCGAAATGATGTTGAGGGCCGCCACCAGGATGATGAGCGAGAGGATGATGAACATCACATTGCGCTCGACTTCGAGCACCGTGAAGAATGTCTGGTTACGCTGCCGCCAGTCGTTGGTCTGGATTGTCGGGCCTCCGGCCGTCTTGATCAAAGCATTGTAGACATCGACCTTTTCGGGGTTGTCGACGATGACTTCCAGTACATCGACGGTGTTGCCTTTGGAGAAGTATTTTTGCGACTCCGGCAACGGCATGAAGATCATGGTGCGGTCGTATTCGGCCATCCCCATCTCAAACAACGCCACGATCGGGTAGGACTTGGTGCGCGGTGCCGTACCGAATGGGGTCGTTGCGCCGCGGGGCGAGACAAGCGTGAGGCTGTCGCCCATGCTGACGCCCATCGACGTTGCCATGCGCATGCCGATGGCGATGCCGCGTCCCTGTTCGAAGCCGTCGAGTGTGCCGAGAAGAATGTTGTCGGAGACCAGCTTGAGGGCCTTGAGATCTTTTTCGTGCATACCGCGCACGAGCGCGCCGGTGGCATTTGTTGCCGACGAGACCATCACCTGGCCTTCAACGAGCGGCAGGGCCTGTTCGACGCCCTTCACCTTGGCGATTGCCGCAGCGACGGCGTCGTAGTCGGTGAACGGTTGGCCGACCTTGTGGACGATGACGTGTCCGTTGAGACCAAGGATCTTTGAAAACAAATCAGCGCGGAAGCCGTTCATCACGGCCATCACGATGATCAGGGTGGCGACCCCCAACATGATGCCGACGAAGGAGAACCCGGCAATAACGGAGATGAAACCTTCAGCGCGCCGCGCCCCGAGGTAACGCAGCGCAAGCATCCACTCGTAGGGCGCAAACGGCGTCGTATGACCTTTGGGTTCAGCGGTTGCCATTCAAAGCGCCTTTCCGTTGCCGCGTTTCCCGCGGGCGTTATCCTGCACCTACCGCTGTGCGAGCCGTTTCATTTTCTGGCCGCGGAGTTCCGCAATGAGGCCAGGAACTAGGCCAGCATCCGCTGGCTTTGCACAAGTTCGACGATTCGCGCGAGCCCCGCTTCCGTTGGAAGTGTCTCGCGTTCACCGCTGGCGCGGTGCTTCAGTTCAATCTCGCCGTCTTTGACGCCCTTGGGCCCGATGATTAGCTGGTAGGGTAGACCGATAAGGTCCATCGTCGTGAATTTCGTGCCCGCTCTTTCGTCCCTGTCATCGTACAAAACTTCAATGCCTGCCGCGCCCAATTTGGCGTAGGCGTCGGCGCAGGCTGCATCGGTTCCTGCATCGCCGGCGCGCAAATTGATGAGGCCGACCTCGAAGGGTGCGACAGGCACGGGCCAGACGATGCCCGCTTCGTCGTGACTCGCCTCGATGATGGCTCCAACCAGCCGGGATATGCCGACGCCGTAAGACCCCATTTGCACGGTCGTCAGTTGCCCATCCGGGCTTTGCACCTTCGCTCCCATCGCTTCGGAGTACTTAGTGCCGAAGAAGAAAATGTGGCCAACCTCGATGCCGCGCGCTGATAGGCGTTTGTCCTGTGGCACTTCTGCCTCGAAACGGGCGGCGTCGTGCATTTCCTCAGTCGCCGCGTAAAGAGAGGTCCAGCGGTCCATGATGGGCTGGAGATCGCCGAAGAAGTCGGTATCGGCGGGCGGTATGTCGCCGTTGATGAGGTCCGCGTGGCAGAAAACCTCGCTTTCGCCGGTCTTGGCCAGAATGATGAACTCGTGGCTGAGATCGCCTCCGATAGGGCCGGTGTCGGCTGCCATCGGGATCGACTTCATTCCCATGCGGGCGAAGGTTCGCAGATAAGCTGCAAACATGCGGCGGTAGGCAGCGCGGGCATCCTCAACGCTCAGATCGAACGAGTAGGCGTCTTTCATGAGGAATTCGCGGCCGCGCATGACCCCGAAGCGCGGACGGATTTCGTCGCGGAATTTCCACTGGATGTTGTAGAGGTTTTTCGGCAAGTCCCGATAGGATTTGACGGCTTCGCGGAAGATCGCAGTCACAACCTCTTCGGCGGTCGGACCAAACAGCATGTCGCGCTCGTGCCGGTCGACGATCCGGAGCATCTCCTTGCCATAGGCGTCATAGCGTCCACTTTCGCGCCAGAGATCGGCCGATTGGATGGTCGGCATGAGGATTTCCACGGCACCGGCGCGGTTTTGTTCCTCGCGCACGATCTGCTCGATCTTCTTCAATACCGTTAGGCCGAGAGGCAGCCAGGAATAAATGCCCGATGAAGACTGCCGCACCATCCCGGCGCGCAGCATCAACTGGTGCGAGACGATCTCGGCTTCCTTGGGCGTATCGCGCAGGACGGGCAGGAAATAGCGGGACAGAAGCATCGTGCGCCTGACTAGTTGGCCTGAATGGGTCCGGAGGTCATGCCAGCCGGGATGTCGGCCCTGTCATGTGCTGTGCGAACCGTTTGCAGGCAATGAAATGGGCCTGCGCGCTCATACCGAGGATTGGCGGGCGTGGCAATCCCGTGGAGGCCGTGGTGCACGTTGCGGCGCGCGCTGATTGGGCTAAATTCTTTGGCCTTTAGGGTGCGCCGCTACACGCCAAGGCACGCCTTGATTGAGTTGGCCGGTGGAGTTCAGCGCCTATTCAGGTGGAGCGCGACTATTGCGGCGGCGGGCTGCGAAGGATCGAAAAGGTTTCCTCGTCCACCCATCCGTACTCAATCGACGACCAGACGAGCGTGAAAACGATCGTCGCGACGACCGTATTGATTGCAAAGATGCGAAGCATCTGGGGGGCGGACGGCGCGCTTTCCGGTGTGCCCGGCACAACTTCACCGGATTCCTCCTGCGAGCGGACGCCGAATGGCAACACGGCAAACAACATCATCCACCAGATGATGAAGTAAAGCGCGATACTCAAAGTCAGGCTCATCTCGGGGTCCTCGTTACGGGCGTTTCACGTCGCGACCTTGTGGCGGTGCACAACCGCCGTGACTTTCTGAAGCGACAGCTGGCGGGTTCAGACCTGCTCAAGTTCGGTCAACGTTCCAATGAAGTCCTTGGGGTGCAGGAACAGTACGGGCTTTCCGTGCGCGCCGATCTTCGGTTCGCCATCACCCAAGACGCGAGCGCCGGCTGCCTTCAGCTTGTCGCGGCTGGCGATGATGTCGTCGACCTCATAACAAAGGTGATGGATGCCGCCGCCGGGGTTGCGCTCCAGGAACTTCGCGATCGGGGAGTCTTCGCCCAGTGGTTCGAGAAACTCGATCTTCGTATTCGGCAGATTGACGAATACGACGGTGACACCGTGATCGGGCTGAGCGGTCGGTTCGGTGACGGTCGCGCCCAATGTGTCGCGGTAGACGGCGGTGGCCGCGGCAAGATCCGGCACGGCAATCGCTACGTGGTTCAACTTTCCAATCATCTCAATCGTCTCCGTAGGCAATGTGGTCTGAAGATTTCCGGGTCACCCGGCGTGACCGGTTCACCCAACAACCAGTGCGGTCCCGCATCCGATCATCTCGCCGATTTTGCATCGATGACGTGCATGAGGACCTTCACGATGGGGCGCTTTCCCCATTCATTGGCAACTGCTGAGCGCACCGAGCGGCGGACGGCTTCGCGGATCAGCTCCGGGTCCTTGCGGCGCGCGGCGGGGATGCTGGCAAAGGTTCCTTCGATGGCGTCGAAGATCACGTCGGCCATGTCATCGCCATCGGCGGTATCAAGTGGAACGCCATCGACGACGATCTCGGGTTCATCGAGCAGGTCGCCGCGCCGCGAGATCGCAAGAGACGCCACGACGATGCCGACGGCGGCAAGCTTGCGGCGCTCGCGGACGGGGCCCTCATCGCTTCGGACGATCAACTTACCATCGCGATAGAGGCGGCCGGTCGGGGCTTCGTCGATGTGTCCGGTGGGATCTGGGGCCAACCGCAGCACGTCGCCATCGTAGATAATGTGCACGTCCTTGATACCGGATTCCTTGGCCAGATTTGCGTTGGCCTGAAGGTGGCGCGCCTCGCCATGCATGGGGACCAGCACCCGCGGGCGGATCCATTCATACATCTTGCGCAACTCTTCGCGGCGGGGGTGTCCGGTAACGTGAACGAGCGCCTCGCGGTCGGTCAGGACTTCGCATCCTCGTTTTGCCAGGGCGTTCTGCACGCGCCCGATGGACTTTTCGTTACCGGGAATATCGCGGGAGGAAAAGATGACAAGGTCACCGCGGGCGAGTTCGATTTCAGGATGATCGCCATCGGCGATGCGCGACATGGCGGCTCGCGGTTCGCCCTGGCTGCCGGTGCACATCAAGACGATGTCCGAGCGTTGCATGTGCGAGAAATTCTGCTGGTCGTGGTATTTGAAGTCTTCGGGCAGATAGCCGGTGTCGATGCCAACCTGGATAACACGATGGAGCGAGCGGCCGGCGACGACCAGTTGCCGGCCTGCGGCGGCTGCGGCATCAGCGACGGCCTTTACGCGGCCGATGTTTGACGCAAACGTCGTGACAGCCACGCGATATTTTGCAGCCTTGATGATGTCGGCAAGCGAGGCTGCAATTTCACTTTCGGACGGCGAGACGCCTTCGCGCATCGCGTTCGTCGAGTCGCAAATCAAAGCATGAACGCCTTCATCGCCGAGTGCCTTGAGGCGTGCCTCGTCGGTCGGCTCGCCGATCACGGGAGTGGGATCGATTTTCCAGTCGGCTGTGTGGAAGACGGTGCCTGCGGGTGTTCTGATCGCCAGGCCTGAGACCTCGGGAATCGAGTGGGCCATGTTGATCATCTCAACATCAAAGGGGCCAACCTGAAACCTGCCGCCGGGGCGAATGGTGTTGATTTCCGGCTTCATACGGCCGCCGAATTCGGCCATCTTGGCTTTCAGCATGCCCATGGTGAATGGTGTGCCGTACACGGGCGCGCGGAGTTGCTCCCAGCTGTCGAGCACGGCCCCGATATGATCTTCGTGGGCGTGGGTAATGACGATACCGGCCAACGCGCCGCGCTCTTCAGCGATGAAGCGCAGGTCCGGAAGCACGACGTCGACCCCGGGCTCGTTTTCGTGGGGAAACGTGAGGCCGAGGTCGACCATCAGCCACTGGCGGGCTGATGGCGGGCCGAAGCCGTAGAGGTAACAGTTCATCCCAATTTCGCCGAGGCCGCCAAGCGCGACAAAGACCAGTTCATCGCCGCCGTGTTCGGACTTGTTTGCCATTATGTGAGTGTCTTTCCGTTCAATATGAGCGTGCCCACGGCATGTCAGTCCGTTCGGCCATTATCGTCGGCGGGTTGCGATACCTTTTCGGCATCAAACTGATTTATCGTCACGTCACCGTAAGTGATGCGTCGCACAATCCCGCGATCATCGATCAAGAGAAGTGCGCCGTCATCGTCAAGCCCTTGACAGACGCCAGCTAAGTGTTTGTCAGCGTGTTGCAAATTGACGCGGCGGCCGATCGCGCCAGAGCGTTCGTGCCAGCGTTTTTTGACTTCGTCAAAGCTCGTACCATTTTGCCAGCGTGCAAGCCAACCCAGCATTGCATGATCGAGTTGTGCTAGCACTGCTGCAGGCGGAAGATCGATCCCGTGGGCAGCGATGCTTGAAACCGGCTGATCGATATTTTTAGGTTGCGTGCGTACGTTGATGCCGATGCCGATGGCGACGAGGAACGCGCCGTCGGCCGGACGCGTTGTCGTCTCGATGAGGATGCCTGCAACTTTTCCGGCCTTGGCTGCTGTTCCCAACATCACATCGTTAGGCCATTTCAATCGAATTTCCGGCATCACCCAGTCCGGAGGGGCGCTAGCCTGCACCGACATCCGTATTCGCGCTGCAGTCTCAATTGCCTCTGCGACCGCAACGCCTGTGAGGGCTGCGAGTTGCGTCGAGGATTGCGACTGGCGTGGAAAGGCGAGCAACAAGGTCGCGTAGAGGTTGCCGGGGGCGGAGTGCCACTTGCGGCCATCGCGGCCTTTGCCGGCAGTCTGTGTTTTGGCCGTGATCCAGAACGGCGGATCGCGCCCCTCCAGACCCTGGCGGAGCGCCAATTCATTGGTCGAGGCGCACGTCTCGACAGTGATTATCGCCGTGTTGGCTGATCGTGAACCCAACGAATTTGTCATGCCCGGGCGTCATAAAAAGCGCAGCGATTTTGCTGCGAGGGCTGCGGCTTCGATCAAGGGTGCGGGGATCACGATGAAGCCGAGCACGAAAATGGCCGACACCGTCATTACGAAACCAATGTTGCCGGATATCGGAGAAAACTTCTCCTTGGGCTCGTCAAAGAACATGATCTTGACGATGCGCAGGTAGTAATAGGCACCAATGACGCTGGCGATAACGCCGATCACGGCAAGCGGATAAAGCTCAGCCTTCATGGCGGCGGCGAACACGTAGAATTTGCCCCAGAAGCCAGCCAGCGGCGGGATGCCTGCCAGCGAGAACATCAGCATGGCAAGCACGAAGGCCATGGGGAGATTGGTCTGTGCGAGGCCCGCCAGTTCGTTGATGTCCTCGACCATCTCGTCCTTGCGGCGCATGGCGAGGATGCAGGCAAACGTTCCGAGCGTCATGACGAGATAAATCGCCATGTAGATGAGCACGCCCTGCGCGCCTTCCTGGTTTGCTGCTGCTAGTCCGACCAGCGCGAACCCCACGTGTCCGATGGATGAGTAGGCCATCAGCCGCTTGATGTTGTTTTGACCGATGGCGGCGAACGCGCCCAGAAGCATCGAGGCGATCGACATGAAGATGATGATCTGCTGCCACTGGCTTTCCATGCCAGGGAATGCACCGGCGAGCGCGCGGATCAGCAGAGCCATGGCGGCAATTTTGGGTGCTGCGGCAAAGAACGCCGTGATGGGCGTTGGCGCACCTTCGTAGACGTCGGGCGTCCACATATGAAAGGGAACGGCCGAGACCTTGAAGGCGAGACCGACCAGCATGAACACAAGGCCGACGATCAGGCCCAAGTTGTTTGCGATCTCAGGTCCCTGAGCCACCGCAGAGATGCCGGCGAACGTCGTGACGCCGGTAAACCCGTAAACGAGCGACATGCCGTAGAGCAGCATCCCCGAGGACAATGCGCCGAGCACGAAGTACTTGAGGCCCGACTCGCTCGACCGGACGTTGTCGCGTTGGAAAGCTGCCAGGACGTAGAGCGCCAAGCTTTGCAGTTCGAGGCCGACATAAAGCGAGATGAGGTCGTTTGCCGAGATCATCATCATCATGCCGACAGTCGCCAGCAAAATTAGGACGGGGAACTCGAACTTCATCAGGCCGCGCTCGCGCAGGAAGTCGAATGAGAGCAAAAGAGCACCCGCCGATCCTGCGAGCGCCAACAGCTTCATAAAGCGCGCGAAGCGGTCGACGATAAATGCATCGTTGAACAACGCGGTTGTGTTCGCGGGCTGTAATACAATGAGGCCGCCTGCTGCGATCAACAAACCGATGGAAAGCCAGCCGATCGTTTCTCCGGCATTGGCATCATCGCGACCGAAGGCACCCAGCATTAAAAGCGCCATTGCGCCGACGGCCAGCAATAGCTCGGGGAAGATGGGTGCCAGGGTCATAAAGGTCTGCATCGCGGTCACAGCTTCCCAGTTTGTTCTTGCCGGTTCATCATTTCACCAGCTGCACTGCGGCTTGAGACAGGGCCGCTTCATAGTTCGTGACGAGGTTTTTCACCGAGACGGCCATCACATCCAGCAACGGGGCAGGATACACGCCAAAGAAGATCGTCAGGATCACGAGAGGCGCGATAATGACGATTTCGCGCGGGGTCATATCGGTAATGCGCGCGAGTGACGGCTTGTCCAGCTCGCCGAAAATAACGCGGCGGTAGAGATAAAGCGCGTATGCGGCCGACAGGATGACACCGGTGGTTGCCAGGAAGGCGACCCAGGTGTTGACCTGGAAAGCGCCCAGAAGCGTGAGGAACTCGCCGACGAAGCCGGATGTGCCGGGAAGGCCGACGTTGGCCATGGTGAAGACCATGAAGCAGAAGGCGTAAATAGGCATCCGTTCGACAAGGCCGCCGTAGGCGGCAATCTCGCGGGTGTGCATGCGGTCATAAACGATGCCGACGCACAAGAAGAGCGCTGCCGAGACGATGCCGTGCGAGATCATCTGGAAGATCGCGCCATCGATCCCCTGGGGAGTAAATGTGAAGATGCCCATCGTCACGAAGCCCATGTGAGCAACCGAGGAATAAGCGATCAGCTTCTTGATGTCTTCCTGGGCCAGGGCCACGAGCGAAGTGTAGATGATCGCGACGACGGACAGCGCGAACACCAGCGGGGCCAAGTCATGGCTTGCCAATGGGAACATCGGCAACGAGAACCGCAGAAAGCCGTACCCGCCCATTTTCAGCAGAATTGCGGCCAGGATGACGGAACCTGCGGTGGGTGCCTCAACGTGAGCGTCAGGAAGCCAGGTGTGGACCGGCCACATCGGCATCTTGACCGCGAATGAGGCAAAGAACGCCAACCAAAGCCACCATTGCATGTCGGCTGGGAAGTTCGTCGTCATCAGGGTCGGGATGTCGGTCGTGCCGGCCTGCCAATACATGGCGAGCATGGCAAGAAGCATCAGAACCGAACCGAGCAGGGTGTAAAGGAAGAACTTGAAGCTGGCGTAGACGCGCCTTTTGCCGCCCCACACGCCGATGATGAGGAACATCGGGATAAGGCCTGCTTCAAAGAACAGGTAGAACAGGACGAGATCGAGCGCGCAGAACACGCCGATCATCAGCGTCTCAAGCACGAGAAACGCGATCATGTATTCCTTGACGCGCGTCTTGACGGACTCCCAGCTTGCCAGGATGCACAGCGGCATGACGAACGTCGTCAGGATCACAAACAACATCGAGATGCCGTCGACGCCCATCTTGTATTTGATCGGCCCGAGCCAGGCGTATTCTTCAACGAACTGGAAGTCAGCGGTCGACAGATCGAAGTTGACCCAGATTAGTAGCGAGACCGCGAAGGTGAACAACGTCGCATAAAGCGCGATGTAGCGCGCGTTGCGGTCGCCGCCGGGATTGCGCGGCAGGAACGCTATTGCGAACACGCCGACAAGCGGAAGGAACGTGATCAGGGAAAGGATCGGAGAAGCGGTGATGTTCATTTCGTTGCCCCCCCGAAAAGCGTGTACCAGGTCAGGAAGAGCGCGACACCGATCAGCATGACGAACGCATAGTGGTAGACGTAGCCGGTCTGCAGTTTGACGACCTTGCCGGTGGTCCAGGTGACGCTGTTGGCGGTGCCATCAATCGTGCCGTCGATGATCGCACCGTCGCCGCCCTTCCAAAGCAACCGGCCGACGGCCATGGCAGGCCTCACGAACAGGAAGTCGTAAAGCTCATCGAAGTACCACTTGTTGAGCAGGAACAGATAGATCGGCCTGAAGGTCCGGGCGGTGGCCTCGGGCAGCCAGGGAGCCTGGATGTAATAGAGCCAGGACAGAGCCAAGCCCGACAGCATGGCAATGAAGGGGGCCCAATAGACGAACTCGGGAACTTCATGCATGGCGTGCATGATGTGGTTGTGTTCGCCAGCGTAAATCGCCTTGGCCCAGAACTCCTTGTAGTCGTGCCCGATGAAATACTCTTTGAAGCCGAAACCGGCCGCCACTGCACCGAGCGCGAGGACGCCAAGCGGGACCAACATAACGTAAGGGCTTTCGTGCGCGTGCTTGAAGGTATCGGGCGCTGCGCGCGTCTTGCCGTGGAACGTCATGAACATCAGGCGCCATGAATAGAATGACGTCAGGAAGGCTGCGAACGTGAGGGTCCAGAAGACGTAGTTGTGCAGGGTGTGGCCGGCATAGGCCGCTTCGATGATCGCGTCCTTTGAATGGAAGCCGGCGAAGCCGATGACATGGGGGATGCCGACGCCGGTCAGGGCCAGCGTGCCGATTAGCATCATGACCCAGGTGACGCGGATCTTCGGGGCAAGACCGCCCATGTTGCGCATGTCCTGCTCGTGATGCATAGCGTGGATCACGGAGCCCGCACCGAGGAACAACAGAGCCTTGAAGAAGGCGTGCGTGAAAAGGTGGAAGATCGCCACGCCATAGGCCCCGAGTCCGCAAGCGGCGAACATGTATCCGAGTTGCGAACACGTCGAATAGGCAATAACGCGCTTGATGTCGTTCTGGACAAGGCCAACGGTTGCTGCAAACAGCGCTGTGAGGGTGCCTACGAAGGTGACGACCATCAGGGCGTAGGGCGCGTATTCAAACACCGGCGACATACGTGCAACGAGGAACACGCCTGCGGTGACCATGGTCGCTGCATGGATCAGCGCGGAAACCGGTGTCGGGCCTTCCATGGCGTCTGGCAGCCAGGTGTGCAGCAGAAACTGCGCTGACTTGCCCATCGCGCCCATGAACAACAGCAGCGCCAGGGTGTTCAGGATATCGACCTGATAGCCGAGGAAATCGAACGTTTCGCCGACGGCCGAGGGGGCTGCCTCGAAGATCGCGTCGAGATTGACCGACTTGAAGACGAAGAACAGCCCGAAGATGCCGAGGGCGAAACCGAAGTCGCCAACGCGGTTGACGATGAACGCCTTCATCGCTGCAGCATTCGCCTCAGGCTTTTTGTACCAGAAGCCAATCAGCAAATACGAGGCAAGGCCGACGCCCTCCCAGCCGAAGAACATCTGCAAAAGATTGTCGCTCGTCACCAGCATGAGCATGGCGAAGGTAAACAGCGACAGATAGGCGAAGAAGCGCGGGCGGTGCGGGTCATCGTGCATGTAGCCGATGGAATAAACGTGCACGAGCGATGAAACGGTGTTGACGACGACGAGCATGACGGCGGTCAGCGTGTCGATCCTGAGCGACCAGGAGACGTCGAGTTCGCCGGACGTGATCCAGCGCATGATCGGCACGCGGGCCGTCTCGCCGTTAAAGCCGACGTTGACGAAGGCGATCCACGACAGCACGGCGGCAATCACAAGGAGCGCGGACGTCACGATCTCGGATGGGCGCGGACCGATTATGCGGCCGAAGAAGCCGGCAATGATCGCGCCGATGAGCGGCAGGAAGACAATGGCCAGATAGATCATTCGAGGTTGGTCCCCCTCACCCCGATTGGCTCCCGGTGGACGGAAGCATGGGTCGTTGTTGTCATTCGCAGAGCGGTCATGCCTTCGCTCAGCCCTTCATCATGTTGATGTCTTCAACCGCGATGGAGCCGCGGTTGCGGTAATAGACGACGACGATGGCGAGACCGATGGCGGCCTCAGCGGCGGCAACCGTGAGTATGAACAGTGCAAAAACCTGCCCGGTCAGATCGCCCAGATAGTGGGAAAACGCGACGAGGTTGATGTTGACGGCGAGGAGCATGAGCTCCACCGACATCAGGATGATGATCACGTTTTTTCGGTTGAGGAAGATGCCGAAAATGCCAAGTGTGAACAGGCACGCGGCAACCGTCAGGTAGTGGCCAATTCCGATTTCCAAGTTCTCTCCCCCGAACTGAGCGTGTCGTGTTCGTTCGTTTGCGTGCGTTCGATGTCAGCTTTGGCTTTCAGCCGATGGAATAATGGAACCGCCCGACGGCACTTTGACCACCTCGATGGCGGTTTCCGGCGTACGGGCATTCTGGGCAGGAATGGACTGGCGCTTGACGCCTTCCTTGTGATGCAGCGTCAGGACGATGGCCCCGATCATTGCAACAAGCAGGATAAGCCCCGAGGCCTGGAAGAAGTAGACGTACTTTGTATAAAGAACGCGACCCAGGGCTTCGGTATTGTGCAATCCGGAACCGATCGTGGGAGCTGCGGACTGTACCGTTTCGGAGACCCCAGTGCGGAAGCCGTAGACCGCGAACAACAACACCAGTTCAACGAGAACCACTCCACCGATCAGGGCACCGACCGGGGCGTTCTTGATGAAGCCTGCCCTCAGTTCGGCAAAATCGACGTCCAGCATCATGACGACGAACAAGAACAGGACGGCGACCGCGCCGACGTAGACGATCACCAGCAGCATCGCGAGGAATTCAGCTCCGAGCAGAATGAACAGACCTGCGGCGTTGAAGAATGTCAGGATCAGGAACAGGACGGCGTGAACCGGGTTGCGCGCCAGTATGACCATGGCCGCGCAAGCGACGCAGCCGACTGCGAAGATGTAAAAGAAGACTGCCGTTATCGCCATGTCGCGACTCTTTCCGTTTTCATTCTTTCCGTTTTCATTCCGGCCATTGTCGTTGTGATGTGCCTGTGCGCTCGAGCAGTTTGCCCTGCGCTAACATCACTCGGAGTTTGACCGGGCGGACTGACGGCGGGCCAGTTCGCGGCGGACAAGGTTGTTGTGGCCTTTCCATAGCGCGCGTGTCCTTGCGCTGCGGTAGGGCCAGTAGAGCAGTGCGCCGGCGAGAGCGAAGGAGAAGAACCGCGTGCGGTCGAACCCGATCTCCAGCGTCTTGACAACCGTCCAGCCGGCCAAAGCCAGACCGAGGGCGACCAGAATGACCTGCAGCCACGCCCAGCGCACTTCCAGACGAACCTGATCGATGGCCATGCGGCCATACTGATCAAGTTCCTCGTCGGTCAGTGCATCGAGCAGTTCGTGCCAGCCTTCACCGGTATTTTGCGTCGAGTTCAATGTTCTTCGCTATCTCTCGTTCCCAGCGGTCGCCGTTCGCCAGAAGCCGGTCCTTGTCATAGAAAAGTTCTTCGCGCGTTTCCGTCGCGAACTCGAAATTCGGGCCTTCGACGATTGCATCGACGGGGCATGCCTCCTGGCACAATCCGCAATAGATGCACTTCGTCATATCAATGTCGTAGCGTGTAGTGCGGCGGGTGCCATCGTTGCGGCGCGGGCCAGCTTCGATGGTAATAGCCTGCGCGGGGCAGATCGCTTCGCACAGCTTGCAGGCGATGCACCGCTCTTCACCGTTGGGGTAACGGCGCAGCGCGTGTTCACCGCGGAAGCGCGGCGACAGTGGGCCTTTTTCAAAGGGATAGTTCAGCGTCTTCTTTGGCTGGAAGAAATAGCGCATCGTCAGGAAGAACGC